>JAHDFH010000007.1:0-16594 GCA_020628305.1 Acidimicrobiales bacterium
GCCTCTATAGGAAACCGATTTCAGCTTCTTGCCAAACAATGCCTTTGGTTGAGGGTCATAGGTTTTTAAGGTCGCGAACTTAAAAAGTTCAAGACTCTCGAGGGTTTTCCCTTTCAAGGCTTCGTTTAGTCTCTCTGCATGTGCTTTGACTTCAACAATCTCAGGCACTGCGTTCTCCGGTTTGTACCATCCAGAGTGCCCGGTAAAGACCGTCAATTTCAAGAAGCTCTTCATGCGTCCCAGATTCGCTAATGGAGCCACTCTCTAAAACATGTATGCGGTCGGCGTTGCGAATAGTTGAAAGGCGGTGAGCAATAACAACGGTTGTGCGGTCCTTGGCGACAACATCGAGTGACCTTGAAATCGCTGCCTCAGTTTCGTTGTCAACTGAAGACGTGGCTTCATCAAGGATCAGTATCTTAGGATCGCGCAAGATAGCTCTGGCTATGGAAATGCGTTGGCGTTGCCCTCCGGAAAGCTTCTGGCCGCGCTCGCCAACAACCGTGTCATAACCGTTGGGTAACTTCGAGATGAACTCGTGTGCTTCGCATAGTTTCGCTGCTGTTGTGACTTCTTCTCCCGTAGGGTTTGCCAAACCGTAGGAAATGTTATCTCGGACGGAGCCGTCGAACAGAAACACATCTTGACTAACTAGTCCACAAGCAGCTCTCAGAGATTCGTTAGATACATCCCTGACGGGAACCCCGTCGATTGATATCTCTCCAGCGGTTGGCGAATAGAGGTTTAGAAGCAGTTTCACCAAGGTTGACTTACCAGATCCGGTTGTGCCAACAATGGCGTGTGTTTCACCAGCTGGAACCTGAAAGCTCACATTCTTTAACACGGGATGGTTGGCTGAGTAGCCAAACGATAGGTTCTCAAACGAGATTGATCCCTGACCGTTTACAGGCAAGGCCTGTAGGCCTTCTTGAATTTGGGGTTCAGTATCAACAAGGTCAAGAATCCGACGCACTGATGACATTGCTCTCTGATAAGTGTCGAACATAGAGCCCAAATCTGTCAGCGGCCAAAGCATGCGTTGCGTCATGAAGACTAGAAGAGAATATGACCCAACTCTGATATCGCCATTGATCGCCATCCATCCACCCAGTAGGAGTGTGGCAGAAAAGCCAATCAGGATGGCCACCCGAATGAGTGGAACAAACGCGCTCGACAGTTTGATCGCAGCAGCATTAGCGTCTCTATAGGTTTGTGAAATCTCTTCCACTCTTTTGCGCTCTGTGTCTTCGGTATTAAATGCCTTGATAGTTGTGATTCCGGACAGGTTGTTTTGCAGAGTAGTTGACAAGTTGCCAACCCTGGCTCGGACTGTGTCGTATAACTTCACCAGTCGCTTTTGATAGCTGAATGATCCAAACAACAAGAACGGAATGGGCAAGAAGGCGACAAGCGTAATCAAGGGAGAAACAATCAAGAACAGAAGACCAACGCCGAGCACGTTGATTCCCATCTGAATCATCTTGTTTGCACCTTCGTCTAAAAATCGTTCCAATTGGTTGACATCGTCGTTAAGTATCGAAAGCAGTTCGCCAGTTGAAGCATCATCGAAATAGGCGAGATCCAGGTTTTGAACATTTGCATATGCATCGAGGCGAGCTTCATGCTGAATGTCTTGGGCGAGAGTTCGCCACGAAACATTCAGAGCGAACTGTGCCAGACTTTCACCTACCCACACAACAAAGTTGAGCACAGCAAGAATTAGTAGCTGTTGCCAGCGATCTGTTATGCCTGTTACATCAGCTACGAAAGAGTCTTCAGATGAAACAATCACATCAATTGCCACGCCAATGAGGATTTCAGGCACAATGTCCAAAATCTTCTTCGTGATAGACATCACAATTGCAAAGATGGTTTGTCCCCGATGATTGGCGCCGTAATGCCAGAGCCTCTGTAACGGTGCCTGATTACCTAGTTTGTTCACCCCATTAAGACTAGCGACTAGCTCTGACATCTGTTTCTTGGCCTTGCCTGAGCTACACTCGAACCCATGTCAAACATAGATACTTTGGTTTTTGATGTTGGTGGGGTTCTTCTCGATTGGGATCCGGAGTATCTGTACGAAGAGCTGATCCCCAATGAGATGGATCGTGATGCTTTTCTTTTCAACGTGTGCACATTTAAGTGGCACGCCCAAACAGATGCAGGGCGCTCCTTCGCTGAGATCATTGAGGAGAAGAAAGCTGAGTTCTCTGGTCAGTTTGATCAGCTGATCGAAGCTTGGTGGCTTGATTGGGACGAGATGTGTGGCGGTATTTTCGAGGGCACTTTTGATCTTGCTCAAATGGTGCGACAACGTTTCCCAGACATGAGAGTCGTCGGTATTACCAACTTCTCAGACGAAACCTGGCCCCGCCTCTTGAAGCTCTATCCAATCTTCGCTGATTTCTTTGATGACGTAGTGGTAAGCGGAGCAGAAAAAATGGTGAAGCCAGATCCGGAGATCTACCAGCTTGCGATTGAGCGATTTAATCTTGCCCCAGCCAGATCGTTGTTTATTGACGACAAACAAGACAACATCGACGCCGCTATTAACGCTGGCATGCAAGGCCACTTGTTTGAATCGTCACAAGCACTGGCCGAACACTTCGAGAAGATCGGCTTGATTGATTAGACCTCTACAGATTTGTGTGCGTGAGCAAGACGAGCTCGAGGTGCTAAACGCGGTGTGCGTCTGCATCCTTTAGCTAACGTCATCCTCGAGGCTCGAGGGCCGAAGAGGATCTCTAGCTCGAGAGATGACACAGCGGTGTAAGACTAAGATTAAACTCCATTGAGAGCTATGGATGTCAGATTGGGCTCCCGTGCACCGTACCTGTTAGAGATTCCTCGGCCCCATTGAGGGGCCTTAGAATGACTGTCGAAGTCTTGTGCACGGGGCCTACTGGCTAACTCACAACGGTTTCAGCAATGAGTGAAGCCGCTTATCGCTGAGTGATTCCACGACTAAGTCTGCATGAGAATAATCCATGTCTTCGGAGTGAATGGTTGGAATGGCTACGGTAAAGGCGCCAGCTCTTGAGCCCGCTAGAGAACCGAGGACGCTGTCTTCTAGTACCAGCATATTGGCGGGATCGATACCAAAGTTGCTAGCTGCTTTAAGGTAAATTTCAGGCTCAGGCTTGGAAACTTCCACGCTCTCGGCCGTGAGTTTAAACTCAAATCGATCATGAAGATTATATTTGTTGAACCCAAAAGCAACGTTCTTCATTCTCGCGCTAGTCGTTAAACCTTTCGGAATATTCATTGCCTCGAGAAGATCAAGCAGCTCGAAGAGTCCAGGTTGGGCTTGGATGTCTCTAGCAAAGATCTCGTCAATTTGATGGTCAGTCTTTTCGATGAGTTCATCGACAGTAGCTGTGAGTTGAAATTCATCCTTTATGATCTGGAGAACCTCTTCGACGTGCAACCCCATTAGTTTCAGCTTTAAGTTTTTGTTGAAATCATGGCCGTATTGTTGAAGCACTCCTTGCATGACATCATCGTAAAGGTCTTCGGTGTTGAACATGAGACCGTCCATGTCGAACGCAACAGCTTTAATTTGGGGCATGGCTACACTTTAGCGTCGAATCAAGACGCTTGTCAGAGGTGTTGCATATACTGAGGTGGATTACATTCAACCACTCGGAGGGATTACATGAGTGAATCCACAGCAACCGCCACTACGACCAAGTATGCAGCTCGAGCAATAAATGCCACAAAGATTTATGGATCTGGCGACACCCAAGTCAAAGCTCTAGACAATGTGTCGGTGGATTTCGAAAGAGGTAAGTTTACAGCGGTCATGGGGCCATCGGGGTCAGGTAAATCAACACTCATGCACGCTTTGGCTGGCCTAGATCAGCTCACCTCAGGTCAGATCATGATTGGAGATACCGATCTAAGTGACCTCAACGAGAAGCAGCTCACGTTGCTACGACGTAAACAAGTTGGCTTCATATTCCAGGCATTCAACCTGCTCCCAACTCTGACTGCCAATGAAAACGTTGATCTGCCAGCCAAGCTAGGCAAGACAGACATAGACGAACAATGGCGTCAGAGGGTGATCACTGCCGTGGGATTAGCTGATCGTATGACACACAAGCCCGGTGAGCTATCGGGAGGCCAGCAACAGCGTGTTGCAGTAGCGAGGGCTCTGGCTAGTCAGCCTGACATCATTTTCGCCGACGAGCCAACCGGCAACTTGGACTCTGTCACCGGATCTGAAATTCTTGAGTTCATGCAAACAGCTGTGAAGGAACTTAACCAGACGATCGTAATGGTAACTCACGACGCTGTTGGCGCAAGCTACGCAGATGAAGTTCTGTTCCTGGCTGATGGTCGCATAGTGGACAAGATCGTCAACCCAACCGCCGATAGTGTTCTTGACAAAATTCGCTCTCTCGGCAGATAGGGGAGCGAATGTTTTTCAAACTCATTATTAAAAACCTAATCCAAAGACCAGGACGGTTTATTCTTACCGGTTTGGCTGTGGTGCTTGGTGTCGCTTCCGTCGTTGGTGTGTTCACATTCACAGATGGTTTGCGAGCTACGTTTAACCGTCTCTCTGATGATATCGAGTGCTGTTATGACGTTGAAGTACTAGCTACTTCAGCATTTGGAAATGATCTTTCCGCTCCGCCATTGCCAATTGAACTCGCAGACGAACTACTGGCTTTGGACGAAGTTGCTGGTATCCAGCCAAGAATTGCTGCGTTGAATGTGATCGTTGAAGATGCAGCGGGTGAGCGACAAACTTCGGATGGTGGAGCCCCAAACTTTGGGACCAACTGGGAGAGCAGAACAACGCAACCCCGCAACTTCATTGTGGATGGACGCGAACCTACTGCGGACGGTGAGTTTGTTGTGGATGCCGACCTTTTCGCAGCAGGGGAGTTCAAGCTGGGAGATAGCTACCGGATTGAATCACCTCTAGTTGGGGTGGAGACGTTCGAGCTTGTTGGTGTATATAACTTTGGTGATGAAGATGTAAACAGGACAGTTGGCGCAAGGATCATATCGTTCTCGGAGGAAACAGCTCTCAGGTTTGTGAATGCCGACGAAGGGTATGATTCAATAACAGTTACCGGGCTAGATCAAGATAATGATGAAGCTTTGGCCGACTTGATTGCTTTATCAATTGATGCCGAAAATCTAGGTTATGAGGCCTTAACTCAGGAGCAAAGAGCCGAAGAGCAACAGGATGCCTTCGGCGGAATCGTATCGATTTTTCAGACCACTTTGCTTGCCTTTGCTGGGATTATCTTCTTTGTCGCAGCGTTTTTGATCTTTAATGTTTTCAACATCACTCTGGGGCAGCGGGTAAAGGAATTGAGCCTCTATCGCTCAATTGGAGCAACAGGCAACCAAGTGACCCGCATGGTCCTGCTTGAGGCTTTAGTTCTGGGCATAGTCGCAACCGGGTTCGGTATTTTGTTCGGCTATGCACTGTCGTTTCTGCTCAGGCTTGGTCTTGCTCAAGTTGGGTTCCCGAACGACGTTGAACTAGTGCTTACTCCGACAACCGCCTTGTATGGGTTGATAATTGGTGTGTTTGTTACGTTGGCTGCCGCACTTGTACCTTCACTTCGAGCTCGTTCCATCACTCCGATTGACGGCTTGAGTGACAACCCAACATCTAATGCCGCAGTCGAACCTTCAATCAAGAAGGGGGTAGGAGCCTCTTTGGTTGGTGTTGCGCTCTTGGTACTTGCAGTGCTGGGCAATAGCTGGTTAGCGGTTCTTGCGCTTCCTGCGATAGCTGCGTTCTTCCTTTATAGAGGAGCAGCTTGGACGGCTCCAAACTTAAACTGGCTCCCGAGCGCCGTCACGTTATTTCTTGGCTTAGCGTGCCTGACGATTGCTAGGTTTTTCGACCTCGATCTAAGTGTCACTTTCGCTCTCATTGGTGCAGGTGCTGTCATTACCTTAATGTCTGTAGTCCAGGTCGGAGGCATAATCGGTAGTCCAATTGCGAGGGTTCTCGGTGGTATTCCATCGGCGGTCATAATGCTTGGTGTCGGAATTTTACTTGGGTTGGGAGCTGCTGGGAGTCTTGTAGCTGGCACCATAAGCGCCATTGACGGTACACCAAGTGCTCTGATTGGTGCGGTGATTGGTGCAGTTATTCTTGGAGCTTTAGCGTACTTAGTGGTACGTACAGCATTTTCAGTGTTTAACATTACTGGCAAACTTGGCAAGCTAAATGCAGCGAGGAATCCTCAACGGACATCTACCACAGCGGCTGCGCTTATGATAAGCGTTGCCTTGATCACAACTGTTAGCGTCATCGGCGAATCGATTAAACGCTCTGTCGATGAGCTGTTGGCCACCTCGATTGAATCAGAAATATTCGTAGCTCCTGCTGATGATGGCTTGGAAGCAACTATTTTTCCTCTGTCTGTGAGTGAGGACATAGCACGTATTAGTGGTGTTGAGTCAGTCTTTCCATATCAGTTCAATTTCTTTGCGTTCGCTGGGGTTGCCGGTGACGGCCTGACAGTTGACAAGGTTGAAGCCTTAAGGCCGGAGATTATTTCGGCTCTAGCAGCTGATTTATCTGATTCTGAGTTCCGCGAATTTGAACAAGCCAACAGCGTCGAGATTTCCGTTGAGGATGTATTTGCCGCTGACCCTGCTTCGTTTGATAGCCACATCGATCTTGACTTCATTGAATATGAACAGTCAATCGTGGATAGCTCTGCTGAGCCAATATTCTTGGAGGAAGATTTCGCCTTAGAGAACGGCTATGAGGTAGGCGACCCATATTACGTTGTGTTTCAAGCAAACCAAGAAGTAGCAGAGTTCAAAGTGGGTGGAATTTTCCAAAATGATTTCCTAACAACGAGTCCTCGGGTTATCACCATTGAGAGTTGGCGTAAATCGAATGAGACCGGAAGCCGCTACCCGAAGGGGGACACGTTCTTATCGGTAAAGATCGATCAGGCCTATAGAGGTGACTCTTCGGTTCCTGACGTCGAGAGCACAGTTGAAGGCGAAGTATATGACGCCTTCGTTGACCGCTACTCTGAGCCTACGACGCTTCAGATTCAAACGGAGCTAGTGCGACATGAGGTTGCCAAGATCCTTGCTAATCAAGCTCCTGGGGCGGTTGCACAGACCCAAGACGAAGTGTCTGAAGATGCTGCGGAACAGATCAACACGATTCTGCAAGTCATCAACGTGTTGCTTGTCTTGGCCATCTTTATTGCTTTGCTGTCGGTCGCTATTTCTCTGTCGCTTTCAGTGTTTGAGCGCACCAGAGAGATTGGACTGATGCGTGCGGTTGGTACGACTCGTCCTCAGACACGCAGATCAATCCGTTGGGAAGGTGCAATCATTGCAGTGTTTGGTGCTTTCCTGGGACTGATCCTCGGCATCGGGTTTGGTGTTCTAGCTGCTCAGAAGCTTCCTGATTCATTCGTTACCGTCGTGAGTATCCCAATTGGTACGATCGTTACTCTTCTTATAGGTTCTATGCTCGCTGGTTTGGTTTCAGCTCTGTTTCCAGCATGGCGAGCAGGCCGCATGAATGTACTGGATGCTATCTCTCACGAATAGGTCGACGGCAGCTCGTAGGGTAGGGCAGCTGGGTTTGGTTGCATCGGTGGTGTTGTAGCTGGTATCACTTCAGCAATCGGAACATGTTGCCTTCCTAAGGCCTTGTTCAAGGTCGCAACGATCTCTTGTTCGGTTTCTTTGGCCGGGTGTAGATAGCGGCCGTGCTGTTGGTAGTGCTCATGCAACTGTCCAAGCCTGACTAGCGAGGTAGTCGCCTGGTCGAACCGCTTTCTGAGCTCTGGGCTTTGCGCCTTGCGAGTTGCTTTGATTGCATCCCAGGAGAAGAACACGTTGACAGGGGCTGTCTGAACTGCATAATAGCTAGTCAGCCAGTGAAGCTGCCTGTCGAACTTGGTTTGTTTCTCAGCTCGACGCAACGCCAGCGTCACTAGCGTCGTGCAGAACAAAGCGAAGAAACCAAATACAACGACAACTCGAATTGCTGTTGAAGCAACTGATTCTTGGTTGGTTGCTATTAGGTACTCATCAAGCACTATAGAGCCGTTCCACAGAGCGTGAATCGTAATTGCTATCATGAAGCCCCAAGCCGATCCCCACAGTGATTCTCGTCTTTCTATGCAGCGTCCCACTGCGTAACCTATCCAAACCGTCATAAGCATGTGGGCAAACGGAGTGATCAGAGTTCTGCCAACGATGGTCAAGAACGTTTCTTCACCGGAACTTGCCTGGGCTATATAGATGACATCTTCAAAGACGGTAAACCCAAGAGCAATGAACCCTGCCAGGACAATTCCGTCAATCCGGTTGTCAACCTTTTTATAGCTTCGAGCAATGTAGATTATGCCTGCGCCCTTAACAAGTTCTTCGAAAATTGGAGCAACTATAGCGATTGGAATGAAATCGTCCCATAACGTTAGAAGCGAGGCATCCATTGGATAGATTTCGTGAACGACCTGCTGAACAAGTATTGGGACTACAACTGAAACCGTCGTTCCCCACAAAAAGGCGTGCATCCAATACGGTCGGTTCGCAGGCTTCAAATTACTCAACCAAAGCAAATATGGGCCAACAATGAAAAGTGGGATGAACCCAGCAAGCGAAATTGGTCGAGTAACCAACAGATAAACCAAGTAAAGTATCGCCGGAATAGCGCTTATCGCAACTGGCCAACTGAACCAGTCGGGCGGCTGACGTCGGGGAGTCGCTGTTGGAGCTGTCCAGATTCGGGTATCTATATTGGGGTCGACTAGAGGAGCACTCTCAGCACGATAAGTTGTTGGATACTCGCTCTGCATACACCCGCCCGAACCAACTAGTTGAATCGGAAGAAAATTCATCGCTATTGAGAAAGAATCTGATCACCCTCAACCCTGAAATAGGCCGAATCAACTACTGTGGCAAGGGTGACCTGGCGCAGCTTCTCTACAGCAATCTTTGACTGTGATTCAACGCTTTCAGAGATCGAAGGAATAGACGAATTAGCCAGAATCTGCGGCAAAGAAAGCCAGGTGGCCGAACTAACTAACGCTGCGATGGATGGAAAGATTGATCTGTCTGAGGTTTACGGCAGACGCCTAGAACTGCTGAACCCAACAAAGCAGCAGGTTGTGGCATTGAAAAATGCTTACAAAGCCACAACTGTTCCATTTGCTCGAGAACTGCTAGCTCACTTGTCTAGAACCGAAGTCGCCAGTTACATAGTTAGTGGTGGGCTACACGATGCCGTAGTCGAGTATGGGGTCTGGTTGGGTCTGCCCGAGGAAAACATCTTTGCAGTTGGTGCTACTTATGATCCACTGGCTGGAAAGTGGTGGAGCTCAGAATCCCAACCGGTCTACTTTCAATACGAAGCAGGCTCGCTCACAAAGACAGTGGGCAAGGGTGACATTATCGAACGTCGCATTTGGCCTACAAGCAAGCCACGTCGCATACTGTTTGGAGATGGCTCAAGCGATTTGGCAGCGATAGATTCGGTGGAGTTATTTGTGGCCGTTGCCGGAGTGGTCAGCAGGGACGAAGTGGTAAACAAAGCATCTGTTGTTTTGACTGAGCCTTCGCTTGCGTCGACTTTGATGCTAATCCATGGGCCGGAAGCTCTGTCTCGGGACAAGATCGTAGATACAAAATTACTTAGTGCAAGCATTGAAGCGGTCCGTCGGGGGGCGCTATTGTTCAACGATAAGAACCTCGAAGAAAAGTTCTCTGCCGCATTCGATAAAGCCTTCAAGAAGGAAAGTTAGATAAACATGTACAAGATTTTAGTCTCTGACAAGCTGGGCCAGGCTGGTCTCGATTTGCTCGAAGCTGCTGCTGATGTAGAAGTGTCGGTTCAAACCGGGCTTTCCCATGAAGAGCTTGTGGACGTGATCGGCGATTTCCATGCCCTGATTATCCGCTCGGGTACCACTGTCACTGAAGAGGTGCTAGAAGCTGGTAAACAGCTCCGTGTCGTTGGGCGAGCTGGCGTGGGGGTCGACAATGTTGATATTGATGCAGCCACTCGTGAGGGTGTGATCGTGATGAACACGCCGTCTGCGAACACCATTGCCACAGCAGAGCTAACCATGGCTTTGATGATGGCAGCTGCACGTAACGTGGTGCAGGCCGACGCTTCTTTGCGAACAGGTGAGTGGGCACGCTCAAGCTTTGCAGGAACCGAACTTCGAGGTAAAACCCTTGGAGTGGTCGGCTTTGGTCGTATTGGTCGTGCGGTAGCTAAACGAGCACAAGCGTTTGACATGAAGATTTGTGTGTTTGATCCTTATGTGTCTGAATCAGTTGCTAGAGATTTAGATGTTGAGCTTATGGAACTTGACGAAGTGCTGGCGGCTTCAGACTACCTAACACTTCACGCAGCGCTTAGCGAAGAAACCAAGCAGCTCATCAACTCCGAACGTTTAGCTTTGATGAAACCAAGTGCCGTTCTCATTAATGTAGCAAGGGGAGGGCTGCTAGATGAAGTAGCCGTCGCCAGCGCATTAGATTCAGATTCTCTGCGGCTCGCAGCGATTGATGTGTTCTCATCAGAACCACCTGAGGATTCAAATCCACTCCTCGGTCATGCGAAGGTTATTCACACTCCACATCTTGGTGCTTCAACAGCTGAAGCGCAGCGAGATGTTGCTATCGACGTTGTTAATCAAACTCTTGATGCCTTGCATGGCGACAAGATAACGGATTGCGTAAATCTTGGGTTCTCTTCGTCAATGAGTTTCGATTCAGTGGCGCCGTTTATTGAGTTGGCGGAAAAGATGGGTCAGCTACAGTTGGCAATGGCTGATGGTCCCATAACCAGCGTTGAGGTTGAGGTCAATGCAGAAGCTGCAGACGAGCTCATGAAGCCAGTTGCAGCAGGAGTTCTTAAGGGGCTGCTGGATGCTAGCTATGACGGGCGGGTGAATTATGTTAATGCTCCTATGATTGGGGCTGATGCTGGGCTTGAAGTTTCCAGAGCCGAAGGCATTGCAGAACCTAGAAACAACACAGCGAGCTGTCGGGTTACCTGGGACGGTGGCGAGCGAGTCATTTCGGGCAAGATTTATGATGGCTCAGAGCAGCGAATCGTTCGAATTTCTAGCTATAAGTTTGAGGCTGAACCAAAAGGCACCGTGCTCTTGATGCTCAACCGTGACGTGCCCGGAGTAATTGGATCCGTGGGCACCAAGCTTGGTGAGTTGGGTATCAACATTGGTGAGTGGCGCCTGGGGCGAGACGATGAGCGAAATGAAGCCCTCTCTTTCATCAATTTAGATAAAGCCCCAGATGAAGCCCAACTAGCTGAACTCGCAAATTTAGAGCCAGTGGTTAAAGTCGTGGTGCTCGAACTGTAGGGACGCGTTGACCGACATTTAGCTCAGCGGCTGGATCTGATCTCGATGTTCTGTTGAGTAGCTGAGACTTTACTGATCCCATTGTGAGTTCTGTTGGACTGAATGAGTGATCATCGGCACGTCCTACATATAGTCGAACAGCTCCTGAACTGAGGGCGGCGATAGCGTCTCCAGTTTCTGGTACGGCAAGCTCATCGTCGATCACCATCAGCAGCGATCCATTTTCATCTAGACGGTTTTTCTTACCACATAGGTTGTTCATTACAAATACTACTTTGCTGATGCCAGCTGCGAGTCCGTTTGAATGTACTATGCCCTCTCCTCGGTACGAAAACCCAGGGTCCGAAAGGTCGAAGTCTCCAAACTTAACAGGAGCGATTCTTATCCCATTTGGTTCTGGAGCCACCGAGATAATGGCATCAAAGTTTCTTACCTCTGAATCGATTGTGACCAGAGAATGGACTCTTGGTTTATCTCTGAAGGTGTTGAAGAATGCCCGGTAGCTGAGAGCGAATTCAACAGACGTGGTTGCTCGAGCTGTTTGAAGAGTGGCAGCAGCATGAAGGGCTTCATGGTCTAAGTCTAGAAATTGACGGGGAGTCACGAGCATTGGCTTAGAGAAGTTTGGGTTATCGTCCTCCAGCCCCCGAGCTCTTCGAAGTTGCCTGTCATTTGTCAGAAACAAGGTAGCGTCAAGTTGATATGCCTCTGTTAGTCGATGGGCATCTTCGATGTCGGGCCGGTTTCGGTGATCTCTAGTAAACGCCGAGAATCGATCGAGGGTCGCCTCATCTACGGGGGGTGTGTTGGCGATGAACCACCTAAACCTGATTACATCGAGGACTGATTCTGGAACCTTGCGCTGGGCTCCTTTTCTATCAAGAACCCGTTGAGCTATACGTTGAGATAGCTCAAATACGTTGCGGGTTATCGTTAGCTCGTATGACCTTGAGAGATCATACGTCAGGAGCTCTTTAACAACATTTCCAGGGAGCTTTTCTGGTTCACATAACAAGGCAACGACAACGTTGACATCAACGTACACGATCGGTTTAGTGCTCACGAAGGTCTCCGTTGATAAGTTTCCGCCTCAGAAAGTGTACGTGTTTGAAGCTAAACCGAAACCTGCGGATCGACTATTTCTGGTGCCCTGGGACACTTTGCCCCGTCCCCATTGTCCCAGGTGCTAGAGTTTGGCTTGTGAGCAATGAAATTCTTTTATTGAACGGTCCCAATTTAAATCTTCTGGGTACTCGTGAGACAGATATGTACGGTGATACAACGCTGGAAGATGTCGAGAATTTAGTTTCTTCCGCTGCTGAAGCAGCAGGATACAGCGTGCGCTGTGCTCAATCTAATGTTGAAGGCGAGCTAGTCGACGCACTCCAGGCTGCATCGAATTGTGCAGGCGTGCTGCTTAACGCAGGGGCCTATACCCACACCTCGGTGGCGCTTCGGGATGCGATTAAAGGCGCTGGCGCCAAGGTTGTGGAGATTCATATCTCTAACGTGTTCCAGCGTGAGGACTTCCGCCATGTTTCGATGATTGGCCCTGTCTGTATTGGTTCGGTTTCTGGTTTCGGAATCGACTCGTACCTGGTTGGCTTGCAAGCCTTGATTATGGCTAATGAGTAATCCGAACACTTCGCTATCGACCAACGCTGTGATTCTGGCAGTTGATGGGGACGTTCCCAAGTTGCGTACCGTCGATAAACAAGGCCGACTTGCTCTGCCTTCTGGAGTGCTCGAGGAAACAGATCGTACAATTCAAGAGTCAATCAGGCGTTGGGTTATGTCGCAGACAGGGCTTGAGCTTGGCTATGTTGAGCAGCTCTATACTTTCGGTGATGCTGACCGGGTAGATGCTCAAACAGATTCTAGATTGTTATCGATTGCATACATTGCGCTTGTTCATGTTGAAGACGCATTAGATGAGTCTTGGGCTAGCATCTATGATCTTTTTCCTTGGGAGGATGCTCGCAGTTCTGAGGCTTTGATGTCTCGATTGCAGATAGCTCAGCAGCTTCTTCGCGGAGGAGGCCAGCAACAGCTTCGGGCAAAGATTGCATTCGGTGAGGCTGGTACTCAGGGGGATGGGGTCAGAGCCCTAGAGCGCTATGAGCTCATGTACGAAGCTGGGTTGCTGGCTGAAGCTGGAGGGTCTAAAAGCTACGGCCAACCGATGTATTTGGATCATCGTCGTATTGCTGCCACAGCGCTGTCTCGAATTCGTGGCAAGATCACGTACCGCCCAGTCGTGTTCGAGCTGCTGCCTGAAAGATTCACGTTGCGAGAGCTGCAAACTGTGGTCGAAGCGCTGTCTGGTGAGAGGCTACACACACAGAACTTTAGACGTTTAGTTGAAAGCGGCGGACTAGTGGCTGGAACGGGGGAGATGGTTACCCCTCCAAAGGGTGGCCGCCCAGCCGAGCTATTCTCTTTCCGCTCAGAAGTACTGTTTGAGCGGCCAAAGCCAGGATTAAAGTAAATCCACCAAGAATGACGATAGTATAGTTATACTCAAAGTGAGCATAACTAAGAATTCTTAGAGAGTGCTCCATTGGTAAGGAGTCAACTTATGACGAATGTCATCTCGCCAACATCTAAAGCCACTAACGAAAGCCTGCTGAAGGTGCTTCCGGAGATTGAGCTAGCTGCATTGGCCCCAACAATTGCTGAGATTGAAGCTCTCAAAGCTGAGCGCAATGCTGTTGTGCTTGCACACAACTACATGACGCCTGACATCTACCACACCGTTGCCGACATCACCGGCGATTCTCTGGCGTTAGCTTATGCTGCAAAAGAAACAGACGCTGATGTCATTGTCTTCGCCGGTGTGCACTTCATGGCAGAGACAGCCAAAATAACGTGTCCTGAAAAAACTGTTCTAATCCCAGATTTAGATGCTGGCTGCTCGCTGGCCGAAGGGATCACAGGTGCTGATATTCGTCTGCTCCGTGAGCGATACCCAGACACTCCTGTGGTTGCTTACGTCAACACTTCAGCAGAAGTTAAAGCTGAGGTCGACATTTGCTGTACCTCAGGTAACGCTGTGCAAATTGTCGAGTCGCTCGATTCTGACCGTGTTATCTTCTTGCCGGATCAGTACCTGGGCAAGTGGGTTGCATCACAGACAGACAAAGAGATCATTCTTTGGGAAGGCAGCTGTATGGTGCATGAGCGTTTTACTGGGGAAGAGCTTCGTGAGTATCGGGCTCAGCATGATGGTGTTGAAATTATCGCACACCCAGAATGTCCGCCAGATGTTCTCGCCGAAGCTGACTTTGTAGGCTCGACTGCCGGAATGATCAACTGGGTGAAGGACAACAAGCCCAACAAAGTAGTTATGGTGACCGAGTGCTCGATGTCTGACAACGTTGCAGCCGAAACTCCAGAAGTTGAGTTTGTGCGGCCATGCAACCTCTGCCCTCATATGAAGAAGATTACTTTGGACGGCATCTTAGAATCTCTACGTGGCATGAAGCACGAAGTTGATGTTGCACCTGATGTTGCCGAACGAGCCCGAGCTTCAGTCGAAGCCATGTTGGCGGTTAAAGTTTGATGAGTGCCGAGTTCACGGTAAAGCGAACGCCTGTTGTTATTGTCGGTAGCGGAGTTGCAGGGCTCGCTTTGGCGAACGCACTTGGTGAAGCCATTATCGTTACCGCAGGCAGGTGTGGTCATGGTGGTTCGACTCGTTGGTCACAGGGTGGCATCGCAGCCGCTGTCGGTGGCAATGATTCGGCGAAACTCCACGCCGGAGATACTAAGCGGGTATCTTCAGGATTGACTATCGATTCGGTTGTCGAGGCAGTCACACAGCACGGCGCTGATGTGATCGAGTCACTAATGTATCTTGGAGCTCGTTTCGACACCGAAGAGAATGGTGAGCTCAGTCTCGGAAGAGAAGCGGGGCATTCGGTTAGAAGAATTGTCAAAGCTAATGGTGACTCCATCGGGGCTGAGATATCAAGAGCAGCCCGAGAAGCCGTAATGAAAAACGACCGAATTGAAGTGGTTGAAGCCTCGACCGTAACGTCGGTTGTGCTCAGCGAAGCAGGTGATGAAGTAATTGGGGTAAAGGTCGAATCGGCGTCGGATATCCAGATCATTCTTGCTGCTGAAGTTGTGCTCGCTACCGGTGGATACAGCTACGTGTGGGAAAAGACCACCAACCCGAATTCATCTATAGGCTCCGGCCTGCATCTGGCCGCTCAAGCAGGAGCTCAGTTAGCTGACTTAGAGTTTGTTCAGTTTCATCCGACGGCGTTGAATGTCGACACACCTGGCCAGTTGCCGCTAGTGACAGAAGCAATCAGAGGTGAGGGGGCTCATCTAGTGAATGCTAACGGCGAGCGTTACATGGCGGCAATCCATCCAGATGCAGAATTAGCACCACGTGATGTTGTTGCTCGAGCTAACTATTCTCAGATAGTCGATGGCCTTGTTCCCAAGCTTGATTCTACTGAAGCGTTAGGTGAACGCTTCGCTGATCATTTTCCAGGTGTCAACGCTCTTGCAGTAAAGCACGGCTTTGAACCAGCGAATGAAGCCTTGCCCATCACACCGGCTGCTCACTACTGTATGGGGGGAGTAGTGGCCGATGTAACTGGCAAGACATCTATGAAAGGGTTGCGGGCGATTGGAGAGTTGGCTTCAACTGGGCTTCATGGAGCTAATAGGCTGGCATCCAATTCGCTGCTTGAGGGTTTGGTTATGGGGGCTTTGGCTGCCAAAGACATCACAGAAAACCGACGGCTAATACCAAAAGCTGGCGTGTGTAAGGTGATGCAGCTCGATGGCGATGACATGCGTGGACT
The DNA here is from genome assembly GCA_020628305.1 of Acidimicrobiales bacterium. GTDB lineage: Bacteria > Actinomycetota > Acidimicrobiia > Acidimicrobiales > SZUA-35 > JAHDDW01. The sequence goes on from JAHDFH010000007.1 coordinate 16,169, forward strand.
GACTTCGAGTGAAGGTGGAGCACTCGTTGTGTCTGACGAGGTATGTGAAGAGATTCGTTCTATTATGTGGCGCCACGTTGGGTTAGTCAGAACCGAGACTGGTCTGATGGCAGGAATTGAAAAGCTGAAGTCACTACAGCCACAGTCCCACCGAGCACAGGTTATGCATTCAGTTGCTCTACTGGTAGCAAATTCAGCGTTGGCAAGACAAGAAAGTAGGGGAGCGCACTACCGGGCTGACTTCCCAGAAGCTGGAGATGTAGAAGAACGAAGCTTTGTTGAGGCACTAGATGTTGACTCCGCCAACTGGGTGACCTTGGATGCAACGAAAGTTAAGACAGGTTAAAGGTCAGCCACCCAGAGAGGCTTCGGGGTGGATTGAGTGGCTCGCCGTCATCCAGAGGGGCCTCGATGGCCCCGTGGGAT
>JAHDFH010000007.1:16694-59872 GCA_020628305.1 Acidimicrobiales bacterium
CTCTAGCTGACTTTGGTCGGTGCTTGTGAAGACCTGTTAGAGATTCTCCAACGGCATCGAGCCTCGGAGAATGACCTCAGAGAATAGACTTCGATGGCCCCGTGGGATCTCTAGCTGACTTTGGTCGGTGCTTGTGAAGACCTGTTAGAGATTCTCCAACGGCTGCGAGCCTCGCAGAATGGCGATAGCAGCACTCGTCACTTCACGTCCTTCGTCTGGTCGTTCCATTTCGTCATTGCTGGTGCGTCGGCTGTAACTCTTGTTCCGTCACCCTGGGAGACCTCAATGGTCGACCGGGGTCTCTATCTGACCTTGGCTGTTAAGGCTTGATTCCGTTAGAGATTCCGGGTGCCTCATCGAGCGGGCCAAGAATGATTCTAGTGGCGTTGAGCCTCGCAGAATGACAACAGGTGGGACAGATTGCCCCGTCCCCAATGTCCCTTGCTAGAGTCAAGACCGTGACAAGTAACGTTATTGCTATTGATGGGCCAGCAGGTTCGGGTAAGTCCACGGTCTCGCCGTTGGTGGCAGAAAAAGTTGGTCTCGAACACCTCGATACTGGACTGATGTATCGGGTCATTGCTTACGGTTGCCTTGATCAACAGATCGAAACAAACGACCCCGCAGCTATCGGAAGATTCGCAGACGAGATCGAGTTCGAAGCTATGGGAAATGGGGTCGTCGAGTATGAGGGGCAGTCTTTGACGTCTGAGCTCCGGACACCTGAAGTGTCAAAACTGGTATCGGTGGTTGCAGCAAATGAAGATGTCCGTAACGAGATGGTACGCCGACAACGGATATGGGTGCAGAGCCGTGGGGGAGGAGTGCTGGACGGGCGAGACATTGGCACAGCCGTTTTCCCAGATGCCAAGCTAAAGATTTTTCTGATTGCAGATCTAGATGAACGTGCCAAACGTCGTTCGCAAGATTCGGCTGAGTCAGTAGAGGCCATTGCAGCAGATATTGCTAGAAGAGACAAAGTTGATTCTGAAAGAGAATCTATGCCACTTCGCAAAGCCCCCGATGCGATTGAGATTGACACTACCGGATTGGCTATCGACGAAGTGGTTGCTGAAATAGTTGAAAAGTGGAGTAAGCTGAACGTCTGAAAGGCGGGATGAACATACTCCAGTCTTTCTAGAGGACCTTCAACACAGGCTTCGCCAATCTAGAAACGTGGACACCGATCGAGTTCAGCAGTTCATCCGTTACAACAAAAGTCCCGAAAATCCGCAATGGAAAGCCCTGTAGTTATAAAAACTACAAAGATGCGACCAGACTGCTTTTAGATTCTCCATCTACACTTGGTTAAGCGTGGAAAGGCGGTTGGAATGGTCGAACAATTACTGGTTGGGTTTACGCTTCTAGACTTTCAGCTTCGACGCTTAGCCGATCAGAATCAGGCTTTGGTTTCAGGTCTTGAAGACCGAGTGGCACCTTCCATAGTCGGAACCCTTGATGATCTCATTTTCAAGATTGAAGTTTCGAGAGTTACAGGAGCAATAGATTCAGAGTTTGCCAGTCGACTATCTCGTGAAGTAGAGCTAATTGAAAGCTCAGTTGAGGGCCGACGAGTGGCACGTGTTAGAGCCGAACTTCTTGGTGAACTAGATCACGGTACTAGCCTTTCAACCCTCGATAAGTCGCCAAGAGGTACCCTCGAGGCTGTTGCCCGAGTTGCTGGCACGGTTAAAGTTCTCGACCGTCAGGCGAAGAGACTAGCTACCCAACCATCGACGCTTGAGCTAGGTTATGAAGACAAGACAATACATGCAGTTTTGACTACTTTTGAAAAATTAGTTGAAGCTGTCGCATCAGCTAGATGGGCGGGTGCGCTCCCTGGTGAACAAGCCAAAGAGATTCTGCTAGAAGCACACAAAATGCAGACCACTCTGTTTCTTCACCACGGCGTCACCATCTCAGACAAACTAAGACAGCAAGTACGACTGTTAGAAAATATTGTGCAAAGACGTCAACCGCATCCTCACCCCTTACCGCACAGGGTGCCGCATCGAATCTGTCCAGGTCTAAAGATAGGAGTTAGACCTCCGGTAGTTGGAGGGGCAACAAAGCCGCCTCCAGTGGCCCGGCCAGTAGGTGCACGGAGACCAGTTGTGTAGCTGTTTACTCATAAATGGATATGAACTAGAGTTTCGACATGTCGATTGTAACCAGTCCCATTGATTCAGTGCTGTACCGCTCTCCTGATGGCCCATTGGAGCTGACAGTATCGGATATCGGGGTGCAGGAAGTTAACTGGATTGGCGCACCTCCATCTTCAGCACCTCAAGATGAAGATAGCGGGCCTCAGCAATCGTTGGGGCTGATGGCAGACTTAGTCACCCAGCTCGACGAGTATTTCGCAGGCGAGCGCAAAGAGTTTGATTTGCCACTTGATCTGCAAGGCACCGAGTTTCAGAAAGAAGTTTGGCAGGGGCTTGTGAACATTCCCTACGGCGAAACTGTGAGCTACTCTCAGCAGGCAGAGATGCTTGGTCGTTCAGGTTCGGAACGTGCTGTAGCGTCTGCAAACGGTAAGAACCCAGTTGCTATTGTCTTGCCATGTCACCGAGTCATCGGCGCCGATGGCTCTCTCCGAGGCTACAACGGCGGCTTAGCGGCTAAGCAGGCCTTGCTTGATCTCGAGTCAGGCGTCGCGTTAAGAAAGCGCTGAACGCTATTGGGGGGTGAAGCTGGAGTAGAACCTAACTTCTAACCAGATGGATCACGAGAATCACTGTAAAGTTTTTTAAGATCAGCAGTCCTCAATGCCGTTAGAGATCCCTCGGGGCCATCGAGGCCCCTTAGGATGACGAACTAGGTCAATCTTTACTTGTTATTCTGGGCCCGCTTGATGCGGGCCTGGAATCTCTATCTGGTGTGGGCCATGTTTTCGCGGGGTTGGTATTAAAAAAGGAAGCTTGCGTCATCTGGTGCCGTCCCTGACCAATCCGTTGTACTAAACTCGCCTCGTGGCCAACGAAGAAACTCTGTTAGTTGAAGAAGCTATAGAACTGGCAGAAAGTTGGTTAAAGAAGGCCGCTGCTGACACCTCCAAGGATGAACAGAATCGTCTAGACCAGCTAAGTGACTTGATTGCTGACCCGGGGGGTGTCTCGTTTGCAATGAACTTTATCGATAACGTCGCCCGTCCAGAGAACGCTAGAGTTGCAGCCAGACAGCTATATGCGATGGCAAACTCACAGATGCCAAGGTTCCTCTCAGCTACTGACCGTCTTCTGTTCGCGACTGGTGCACGTATGGCGAAATACTTGCCGAGAATCGTGGTTACTTTAGCTCTACGTCGAATGCGGTCGATAGTCGGCGAACTCGTGGTAGATGCTGAACCAAAGGCGCTAGACAAAAGCCTGGAAGAATCGGCGCTCTTCAGTAACAATATTAATCTATTGGGAGAGGCAGTTCTTGGCGAAACTGAGGCCCAAAAACGTTTCAAATCTTTAACTCAGATAATTCAGAAGCCAAATGTTGATTACGTATCTGTCAAGATCTCTGCTATTGCCCCGAAGCTTAACCACTGGGACAGCAAAGGTAGTCACGAGCGAATCTGCCAACGCCTGTCAGAGCTTCTTGAGCAGAGTCTGAAATCCAGTCCGCGAACCTTTATAAATCTTGACATGGAGGAATACCACGACTTAGCGCTTACTATTGCTGCATTCAAAGAGGTTCTCACCCGAGCTGAGTTCCTAGAGCTGGATGCCGGCATTGTGTTGCAGGCCTACCTGCCTGATTCCTATGAAGCTCTCAGAGATCTTGTCAGTTGGGCGACTAAGCGGAAACAAGATGGTGGAGGTGAGATAAAGATTCGCCTGGTTAAGGGGGCCAACCTGGCTATGGAAAAGGTAGAAGCTGAAGTTCACGGCTGGGAACAAGCCCCGTACGAGACTAAAGCCGATGTAGATGCGAACTATAAGAAGTGCCTAGATTGGGTGCTAACCAAAGATAGAACTTTTGCCGTTAGAGTTGGGCTAGCATCGCACAACTTATTCGACATCGCTTGGGCCAAACTGCTGGCAGATGATAGGCGCGTGTCAGACCGAGTTGAGTTTGAAATGCTTCACGCAATGGCACCAGCGCAGGCCAGGATAGTAGAGTCACAAGCTGAGAACGGTCTGCTTGTATACACCCCAATCGTAGCAAAGAACGATTTCGACGTAGCTATTGGCTACCTATTCCGTCGGTTAGAAGAAAACTCGCTGGAGGGCAATTTCCTCCGAGCGTTGCTCAGCCTGCAACCAGGATCGGACGAATTCAACAAAGAGGCTGCAAAGTTCGCAACCGCCGTGCGGGAGCGTCTAGTCGTATCTAATGCAACAAGACGGAATCTACAGCGACCCGCAACAGCAGCAATAGCGGCAGGTAGCAGCACTTTTATAAACGAACCTGACTCTGACTCATCATCAAGCGAACATTTAAAGTGGGCTGCTCAAGTAGCAACTATTGCCCAAGACCAACTTCAAGACCTCGAATTGGTAACGGAGACCGCTCAAGTGCATGAGGAAATTCAGGTGGCGCGCACGGCGGTGCATGCTTGGAAAAGTCTTCCTCATGAGGAGAGGGCTTTGCTGATCAAATCCATTGGCAACCAGCTAGCAGCTCGCAGGGGTGATCTGATTGGCGCAATGATGGCCGAGGCTAATAAGACGTTTGCCGAGGCAGATTCTGAAGTTTCAGAAGCAATTGATTTCGCTGTGTATTACGGCTTCGCCTGCAGGAGGCTTGGCCGCAAGTTAGACGAAACTCCTGAACTTGCCTTCGATCCGCTTGGAGTTGTTACAGTGGTTCCGCCTTGGAACTTTCCGGTGGCGATACCAGCCGGAGGTGTGATTGCCTCTCTAGCTGCCGGCAACACCGTACTATTCAAGCCAGCTCCGGAAACCAAAAATTGTGCCCGGATCGTTGCTGAATGTATCTGGAAAGCAGGAATCGGCAAAGATGTACTGCGCTTTCTTCCGATGGAAGATGGTGAGGCTTCAAAGTATCTTATTACCTCATCAGAGGCGGTGATCTTGACAGGGGCTTCTGAAACAGCCGCCATGTTCAAAGAGTGGAACCCAGACCTAAAATTGTTTGCCGAAACTTCAGGCAAGAATTCAATGATTATCACTCCTAGTGCTGATGTGGATTTGGCTGTAGCTGACGCTGTCTATTCAGCTTTCGGACACTCCGGGCAGAAATGCTCGGCGGCTTCCATCCTTATCTCAGTAGACGGTGCTGTCGAGAACAAGCGATTTAAATCTCAGCTTAAAGACGCCGTCGAAGGCTTTGCAGTTGGTGCAGCAACTGATCTTGGAACGGATCTAGCTCCCTGCGTCCTGGATGTTGAAGGTGACTTAAAGAGAGCTTTAACTACCAGAGAATCTGGTGAGAAGTGGTTGGTGAAGCCGAAGAAACTTAAGGGGTTAAACAACATGTGGTCCCCAGGAGTCAAGTTGGGACTCAAACCCGGTTCCTGGTTTCAACAAACTGAGTGCTTTGGGCCGGTACTTGGCGTAGTAAGCGTCAAGACTTTAGAAGAAGCAATTGAGGTCCAAAACTCCACACCGTACGGTTTGACCGGCGGAATACACACACTCAACCACGACGAGATCCGCTACTGGTTAGGTAAGGTCCAAGTCGGCAATGCCTATGTAAACAAGCCAACTACGGGGGCTATCGTTCAGCGCCAGCCGTTTGGAGGTTGGAAAAGATCAAATGTTGGACCGGGAGCGAAAGCAGGGGGCCCAAATTACATCGAGCAGCTCGGTACTTGGATAGATCAATCGGAAATTGACTCAACTTGGTTGGCCAGAGCTAAGAAAAGCGATCTTGAAGCTTGGGAAGGCGAGTTCAGTGTCTCTCACGATCCAACAGGGCTGCAGAGCGAGCGAAACATATTTCAGTACGTGCCATATGAGAAAGTCGCCTTTATTTGCTCAGCTGAAACCCCAGCAGCTGTAGTTGAACGTGTTCGACACGCTGCGAATCTGGCTGGTGTTGAACTATTCGAGATAGTAGCGCAATCAAGAGACGAACAACTGGACCAGCTCAATCGGGTCGATGCAATAGAAAGAATTATTTGTTTAACCGAAGTCTCAGCACTGCTACGAGCATGGGCCGATGAGCGTAACATCTACATTGATAGGGCAGAACCAACTTCTAACGGCTACATCGAGCTTCGACGGTTCACCAAAGAACAAGCAGTAAGTATCACAAACCATAGATTTGGCAATTTCACCAACCCTCTTGAGCTGGGCTAGCTCAGGCGGCAATCTGCCAAGGTTGGTTTGGAGAAAAGGTTTGCCGCCAAGATCTAACCTGGTCTTGACTGGCGACAACAATCCAGTCGATGAGTTGTGAACCGGAGCGCTCACAAACGTCACTAAACCAATCAAAGATCTGTAGATCGATATCCGAAATAGCGTCACAATTCCAATCGCCAACCGATACCAACAGAACATTTGAGCCGTGCAGCTCCGCACTTCGTTCGAAGTACTCGATAGCGTCAATGGCTGTGTGATCGTTCTGGTCAAAGTAGATGGCATTGGTGACATAGCCATCATCTGCAATGCAGATCAGAAGGTTTAGCAACAAAAAGTCGGTTTCTAGCCAGTGAGCAAGGCCAACGGCATCACAAAACGAACGTATTGGGTCCTCAAAGTATGTTTCCATAAGAGATATTTCTATATTTTTGGGGCGCTGAACTAGCTGCAATAGTGGAATCTTAACGCCCGTCTCTGACATTGGGCCATTTGATCTATTTAGAGCAAGGAGGATATTCCCGTTATCTCTTGTAGACCTCGAAACTCGTGGTCGTAGGAATAAATTATTTATTTGGAGAATATATTATGTTGCAACTTACAGAATGGCTCAAGGCTCACGCTGACTCAGAGCGCGGTGCGTCTCTCGTAGAGTACGCTTTGCTAGTAGCTCTTATCGCTGTTGTATGTATCGCTGCTGTATCTACCCTTGGTTCAGCTGCTAACGACAACTTCGAAGGCGTAGCAAGCTCTATTACAGTAGCTCCGTAAGTTTACTTACGTAAAAGGTGGGGTCGGGTTTCCGGCTCCACCTTTTTGCGTTTTTGGTATGTCCAAACCAATTGCCAGCCAACTCTAAGCTGGCGAATCAATTTCTTTACTATCGTCGGAAACCTTAGCGTCGGCCTCTTCTCTGCTCAGCTCCTCAGCCTCCCGTTTAGCAGAAGTCCCAACCAACACCGCAGCTAAAATGGTCGTTGCAGGAACGGCTGCTACCAGTCCAATGGAGCCGCATAGGGTTCTCACAACCTCAACAGCAATCTCTTCTGAGTTAGCGACATTCAATTGCTGCTCGAAGAATCTGTAGATGGTGCTCAGGGGGCCCAGATCATTGCTTAAGATTGGGGCAGGTTGATCTAGTTGGTCGTTTGTGAGTTTTGCTGAAGAAAGCATCAGCAAAGGAAGTGAAGCTCCGGCATAGGCAAGCAGCAGAGTGTTGACTGTTGATGCAATATGTTCTCGGCCAATCTTTATCCCAGAGGTGAATAGCTGACGGACTGTCAGTTTGGGGTTGCGCTCATGAAGCTCCGAGATAGTTGCAACCTGAGTTACGGTAATATCATCTAACGCCCCTAGAGCTCCTAGAACAGCTCCTGCCAGCAGTACTGACGAAATACTTACCCCAGGAAACACCGTTCCCAGAGAGGCACTAGCATCTGAAGCATAGCCAGTAAATCCAGCCCACTCAAAAAACACTTTAGAAACAAACAAAGTAATCAACAGCGCTGAGAGGGTACCCGCTAACGCAACTGTCGTGGTTGGCGAGACACCATGAGTCAGGTACAAACTTGAGAAGGCAATGAGGCTGGCGCCAACTATTGCCACAAGGAGCGGATCGTTGCCGTTAAGAATTGAGGGCCCAATAAAGCCAACCAGAATTATCACGGTAGAAGCCATTGAAAGCAAGGCGTAGGCACCACGTTTTCGAGCTAAAGCCAAAACCACAATGATGAAGAAAAGCGTTAAAGCTACAATTGGTACTCGTCGCTCAATATCAATGAATATGTAGAAATCTTGAGTCGGAACATATCCCACCACAATTGACTGGCCGGGTTCAAGATCAGGAACGCCGATCTGCTGCAAATTATACTCAGACAGTACTAGTAGCTGGTCTGCTGCTGAGCCACCCGCTGGCGTGACAATAACCGTCACGCAACGCTGCGGATCCTGCTCGGTGGCGTAGCTGCATAGTTCTTCCTCTGCAGATTCGACTTCTGCTGAGTAAAGATCGTAAGCCAAACCTGCTTGGTTAGCTCGGGTTGCGATTTCGTCCCGGTTCTCGTTCTGCGGCCAAAGGGCCACTATGCCAATTACGGTTACGGCAGCCCCGATGGCCAAAAACCCTACAATAAATTTGAGCAGCGGATGTGTAGCCAAGATCTCCCAATCTCCCATAGCGTCGTGGCTGTGAGAATGTCCGTGGGAATGGCTGTGTGAGGGCCGATACGAATCTGTGTCTTCTTCGACTTCACTCATCTGCTAACTGCACCTTGACCCATCCTCGCACGGAGTTGATTAGATATATCTCTTCTGCGTTAGTTAAATCTAGCTTGCTGAGAGCTTTCTCGACAAGCAATCCTGTTTTCAGTAGCTTGCTTCGTAAAGTGCCGGGCAGTAACCCAGCTGTTTCGTCAGGGGTAAAGTACTGCCCCCGTTGTTTGATCACGACATTGGCAACAGTGGATTCAGTGATAAATCCTTCAACGTTCCACAGAATCACATCGTAGAAATCAGGATCTGCTGCTTCTAAATATCTGACACGCTGTGTGGTTTTATGGCGTAAGAAAAAGTCGTCTGAATCGACCGGTACTGAATCTAATCGCACAGTGGGCAACACTTCCGACATCTTCGGTCTAGGTGCGATTGCGTGGCGAATAGTGCCATCTAGGTAGATGCACAGCTTGAAGATACAATCACCTTTCGGTTTGTGGCTCTCCATGTAGGCCAGTAGGTCAGTACCCGAAACAGGGACGCCGGCTGCTTTGAGAGAATCCAAGAGGCGCTCGAAGTGTTCATTCAGAAGACAGTAGCCAAAGTCCTCACTGTGATGAATAGACTCAAAGAAACCCAAGTCTGCCATCGCCGCCACATTGGCCTTGACCATAGCTTCTGCATATTCTTCTTGTGCGACTGATCCGGTAGTGATGCCTCCACCAACTCCATAGGTAACAATATTTGTAGCTTTGTCAACTACAGCTGTTCTGATCGCCACGTTAAAGCAAGCATCCGCATTTGGTGCTATCCAACCAATCGAGCCGGTGTAGATCCCACGAGGACCGGTTTCGAGTGAGTTGATGATTTGCGTTGCTGAGAACTTTGGGGCGCCAGTGATTGATGCTGCGGGAAATATGGCTCTGAATATCTCGGAAACTTTGTTATCTGTTTCAACAGAGACCGTTGATGTCATTTGATGAACTGTTGGATAGCTAGTTACGTTTGCAACTTCGTTAGTTACAAGCGTGCCAGTTCTAGCTATGAGCGAGAGATCGTTTCGCGACATATCGCAAATCATAATATTCTCAGCTAGGTCTTTCTCAGAGGTCCTAAGTTCATTTAGCAAGCGGGTGTCTTCTTGAGCGGTGGTTCCTCGGGGCCTTGTACCTTTCATTGGTTGGGTAGTAACAGTGTTGCCCTGCTTCTCGAAGAGCAGCTCGGGTGAGGCGCTCACAATGTCTATTGCCTCTGAGATCAACAAGCAAGAGTAAGAACTCTTTGATCGGTAGTGCATTGCCTGGAACAGTTCAAAACTATCTGATGAAGCTTGACCACTCAAAGCAAAGGTGTGGTTGACCTGATAGCAATCACCTGCTGCAATACGGTCCTGAATCTTCTCGATACAGAGCGCATGCTCAGCTTCTGTTTGTGCACCTTCGAATTCGATCGGGGCGATCAACTTGCTTGGTCTTGGCAGATGGGAAGGTGAGGGTTCGTTAAACGCGCTGAAACTAAGAACAGGTTGCTTGGGGGAGTGAGTTATCAATGCCGGGTCTACCCCCGGGGCAGCTTCATAGGTTAGGTAGCCAACAAGCCAAAAACCTTCGCTGTTTGCCGAATCCAAGAACTCGAGTCCCCTCGCCAAATCTGTAGGGTCATCAATCACCTCTGTTCTGACAGGTGAAGTGAATTTCAGCCACGGCTGCTGGGGATCTGACGAAGCCTGCATCCAAGCTTCATTGATGGCATATGGGTGCATCATGGCTAATGCTAGCGTACGAATTCAATCATGTTCCTCTGAGTAATTTACCGAGACGGTGAACATTTCTTAATGGAACACTTGCTAGGTTTCAGTTGTTGTAATTTCGATGAAAGATCACACCATGGTTTCTACTGTTGAGCACTTTATGGAACAAGTTCGGGCTAAGAACGCTGATGAGCCCGAGTTTTTGCAAGCTGTTGAAGAGGTCATGGAATCAGTGATTCCGTTTGTGGCTGAAAATCCAGACTATGCAGTGGATGGGATTCTGCAACGCATGGTGGAGCCAGATCGTACCATCAGTTTTCGTGTCGCCTGGGTAGATGACTCTGGCGAGACTCAAGTGAATCGCGGCTACCGCGTTCAGTTCAATAATGCTGTTGGGCCGTACAAGGGTGGCTTGCGTTTTCACCCTTCTGTCAACCAAAGTATTCTCAAATTTCTTGCCTTTGAGCAGTGTTTCAAGAACTCGTTGACAACTCTTCCTATGGGAGGTGGCAAAGGTGGTTCGGACTTTGATCCAAAAGGTAAGAGTGACGGCGAGATCATGAGGTTTTGTCAGTCGTTCATGAACGAACTGCATCGACATATCGGAGAAGACACTGACGTTCCGGCGGGAGACATCGGCGTTGGGGCTCGAGAGATTGGGTATCTGTTTGGGCGATACAAGAAGCTGTCAAATCGCTATGTTGGGGTTCTGACTGGAAAAGGTCCGTCGTTTGGAGGCTCACAGATTCGCCCACAAGCAACCGGTTTCGGTGCCGTGTATTTCATGAAAGCCATGTTGAAACATGCTGATATCAGGATGCACGGGATGACAGCAGCTGTCTCAGGCTCAGGCAATGTGGCGCTATATGCGATCCAAAAGCTCAATGAGCTTGGAGTAAAAGTGGTGACCGCCTCTGATTCATCAGGATACATTCATGACCCCGATGGCATCGATGATGAGAAACTTAGTTGGCTTAAAGAGTTAAAGTTCGAGCGTGGCGGGCGTATCAAGGAGTATGCAGATCACTTCGACTGTGGATTTACTAAAGGGCGACCATGGAGTGTTGCGGTTGATTTAGCCTTTCCATGTGCGACCCAGAACGAACTAGAAATCGCCGATGCTGAATCTCTTGCGGAAAATGGCTTGGTTGCTCTAGCTGAGGGTGCCAACATGCCAACTACAGGGGAGGCGGTTGAGCACCTAAAGGCCAATGGTGTGCTGTTTGCTCCAGGTAAAGCAGCTAACGCTGGTGGCGTTGCAGTGTCGGGTCTTGAGCAAACTCAGAATGCCCAAAGACTTTCTTGGACAGCTGAAGAAGTAGATGCCAAGCTGCGAGACATCATCAACAAAATTCATGCTTCTTGTGTTCGTTATGCAACTGATGGGGACAGGGTCGATTATGTCAAAGGAGCCAACATAGGTGGTTTCATCAAACTAGCCGATGCAATGAAAGCTCAGGGCGTTTACTAACAGGCATGTAATTTGGGATAATTTCCTTCCCATTCCGCTGGTAGGCTGTGCGCCCGACGACTAGTCTGTAGCGCAGATGAAGGTAACGTATGTAAAACCGGAGGTTCCTCGCAAACCTGTATTTGGGCTTGATTTCATAGACTTGAGAGACGAGTTGCCCTTGGTGGAGGAATTCATCGACCTAGCTGAGAACGGAGAGTCGGCAACCGTCGTCACACCAAACGTTGACATCATGATTCAGATTTCGGAGAATCCAGAATCTGTATCCTCCCAACTTGCAAGATCTGCAGACTATTGCACCCCCGACGGGCAGCCACTTGTTTGGGCATCAAAATTGTTGGGGCACTCCTTATCTTCACGGATATCAGGAAGTTCACTATTTGCCGAGCTTTGGCCAAGAGTAAAGTTGCATCAGATGCCCGTTGCAATGGTTTGTTCCTCTGAAGCAGTTGCTGATTTTTACACCTCTGACTACGACAATATCTCGATTGAGGTTCCGCCCTATGTTGATTCCTCCAATCACATAGCCATGGATGCGCTCCTAGTCTCAACTTTGAAGCGTGCAAGTCTAAATGATTCTCGGATGATCTTTCTGGGTCTGGGCTATCAAAAGGATACGATCTTGGCTGCCGGAATCAAGAAACGTTGGACAGAGTATTCAACCCAACCAGCGCCGCTTGTTCTTTGCCTTGGTGCGTCGTTTGAGATGCACGCCGGCTTGAAGAGGCGAGCCCCTCGCTGGATGCAAAAAGCAGGGCTTGAGTGGTTCTTTAGATTCTTGCAGGAGCCAAAAAGGCTTTTTCGGCGTTACTTTGTTGATTCGCCAAGGTTCTTAAAGGTCATGTGGAGTGAGTTTCGCTCCAATTAATCCAGTCGTCGAACTAACTGGTCTAAACCTAGAGTGCTTCTGGCAATTGGCTGAAATTGCAATTGCCAGAAGCACTTAATGCTTGTTGGAGTTGGCCCCGCCAGTGCCCCCATTCAACCTACCAAGGTAGTTCAACAAGCTTATATAGGATTATAGATGCTAATCCATGCACTATGATCCCTCAAATATAGGTGATAGTCAATAGATTTTGCTTGATTAATTCCAGAGAACCTGGGCTAGCCTAAGCCCATGGCAGCACAGAATCCTTCCTTTGAGTCATTGGCTTCCGGCGATGCAATCATCGAGGCCCGCAATGTGTCAGTGAACTTTGGAGACGTGCATGCCCTGATAGATGCTAGTTTGACAGTTCCTGAAGGGCAGGTGCGGGGTTTGCTCGGGCCAAATGGGGCCGGCAAGACAACCCTAGTTAACGTAATCTCGACTCTCCTGTCCCCAACTTCTGGAACGGCACTGGTTAATGGTTTTGACGTTACCAAGCAAGGTAAGCAGGTGCGGTCAATCATTGGTCTTGCGGGCCAGTATGCCGCCGTTGACAACCTTTTAACAGGTCGAGAGAATCTAGAGATTGTCGGATCATTGTATCAACTCTCAAGATCTGAGGCTAAGGCTCAAGCTAATGACGTGTTGGAAAGGCTCTCGCTAACAGAAGCTGCTGACCGGCCAGTCAAGACTTATTCCGGTGGTATGCGGAGGAGATTAGATCTAGGCGCTTCGCTAGTTGGCCGACCCAAGGTTTTAATTCTAGATGAACCTACAACTGGCTTGGATCCTCGCATCAGGATAGAGCTCTGGGATTTCTTGAAAGACTTGGTGACAGAAGGTACTACAGTGCTGTTGACCACGCAGTACTTAGAAGAAGCTGATGCACTGGCAGATGAGATCACTTTGATTGATTCTGGCAGGGTCATAGCTGAGGGAACTCCCTCGGCGCTGAAGGAAAAAATTGGGGGCTCATCATTAGTGCTAGCTACTCGGAATTCGGCTGAGATAGCTGAAGCTGCGAGATTGGTTGCTGCTATCGGCAACGCAGAGCCAGTCATCGATGAGGACAAAGCTTCGCTGAGTATGCATGTTGATAGTGATTCCGGAGCGATTGTTCAGGCTGCGCAAGCACTTGATTCAGCAGGTATAGCGGTTTCCGAATTGGCCCTACAAAGCCCATCTCTGGATGAGGTGTTCCTTCGTCTTACTAAAGGGGGCAACTAAATGATCGGCTTCTTCAACGACATGAAAACGCTGACTCGGCGTAATCTGCTTCGGCTTATCAGAACTCCTGAGGTTCTTATCTTCTCAACGATTCAGCCGGTCTTGTTTGTTATTCTGTTCGACTCAGTTTTTGGAGGCTCCATAAGCCCGCTTGGGTTTGACAGCTACACCGATTTTCTGATTCCGGGCATTATGGTCCAAACCGCCATGTTCGCTAGCATCAATACCGGAATTGGCGTCGCGGAAGATATGGAAAAGGGGGCAATAGACCGTTTCAGATCTCTGCCTATTTCACGACTCGCAATACTGTTCGGCAGGACTAACGCAGACTCTGTGAGAACGCTCGCTGTGTCGATAGTGGTGGTTTTAACGGGATTATTGTTTGGGTTGCGGCTCACTGAGAACCTTGGAAGCATCCTCTTAGGAGTGGTCTTGTCGGTGTTGTTCGCTAATTCTATTCAATGGGCGTTTGTATTGATGGCGCTACTTGTACGTAGCCTTGAGGGAGTTCAAGCTGTGGCATTCTTGCCAACTTTCCCACTTGTGTTTGCGGCTTCAACATTCGCTCCAGTCGAAAACATGCCTGGTTGGTTGCAAGTCTTTGCAGAATACCAGCCTGTGACAACTACAGTTGATTCTGTCAGGGGACTCTTCTTTGGATCAGAAGTTTTGGAAGCGAGCGGGGGCAGCTTGGCAACTTCAATCACTCTGACAGTTATGTGGATTGTTGTCATCTTCGCAGTCTTCGCATCTTTAAGCGTCTGGCGATTCTCTAAGAACTAGTTCAACCATGGGTGCAGGTCTCGACGGCAACCATGGGGGACAGGTCTCGATGGTAGCGGTCAGGTCTTGGTGGCAGTCATTCTAAGGGGCCTCAATGGCTCCGAGGGATCTCTAACGCTCTCTATCAGTGCTAGATGGAGATTCTCCTTTGGTACAGAACCTCGGAGAATGACGGCTATTGGTACGCGACCATGTAGACCTGTCCCTGATAGTTACACACGACCATGTAGGCCTGTCCCTGGTGGTTGCTCGTGATGGTTACTGAGGTCTTCAGTAGTTGGTTTTGAGGCGAAGTTCCACGAGCTTGTCTTCTACCTTTGCCAGCGCAGGGGCGATTTCGGAAAGTCTTTCCACATCGCCGCCAACTTTAAGCGAACCTGCAAGGAACAGAGCCTTTGGGTTAATTAGACCTTTGGCAATCGAGCATGCATTTTCGTAGCTAAGGGCAAATGAGATATCGGCCGCTGGTTGTTCACAATCTTGGTCATAGCAAGAGCTCTTGGCGCCAAGTACCAAATCATATTCAATTGGCTGATCGTCTGTGGCCACTGTGGTCCGCAAAGTGCATGGATCTGCAACGACAACGTCTAGCAGGGCAGAGTTGGCTTCTGCGAACCATTCTGAACTCAAGTACTTCATAGCGCCCCAGCCTATCATGTCCTACCTTGCCGCTAGCCTGGAGAGGGTGAGTGTTGTTGAAGAAAAACCTAGCTACCTAGACGGCTTCTCGGCTGCTTCGCAAGCCTGGTTCTCAACCACGTTTCAACAGCCTACTAAACCTCAACTCGAGGGCTGGCCCCAGATTGCTCGGGGTAAAAATACGCTGATTTTGGCCCCCACGGGTTCGGGTAAAACCCTGACTGCCTTTTTCTGGGGCCTGAACCGACTAACTTCTGAGCCACCGCCAGAAAACAAGAACAAACGAACCCGAATACTATACATTTCCCCCCTGCGGGCGTTGGCTGTTGACGTTGAGAAGAACTTACGAGCACCGTTGAAAGGGGTTGGCCTAGCTGCGGAGCGCTTAGGCGAGGAATATTATGAGCCAACGGTTGGAATTAGAACAGGCGACACCTCGCCAAAAGAACGCCGCCAGCTTGCGACTAATCCACCAGATCTACTAATAACTACCCCGGAATCCTTGTATCTGATGCTGACTTCCCAAGTCGCAGAAACCCTCGCAGGTGTCGAGACGGTCATCATAGATGAGATCCACGCCCTCGCTGCTACAAAACGAGGAGCGCATTTATCAGTTTCTTTAGAACGTCTGGAACGCATTACTGACAAGCCACTCCAGCGGATTGGACTCTCGGCGACTCAGCGTCCCCTCTCAGAGATCGCCGCGTATCTTGGCGGCTTCGACACCTCAGAATCACCACCAAAGCGGCGAGAGGTTGCGATAGTCGACACTGGTATAGCTAAAGAGTTGGATATCCAGGTTCAAGTGCCAATTGAGGACATGGGGGCACTTGGAGAGCGTGTCTATCCCGAAGAAGGCGATGAAGGAGATGATCAGCCAGGTCCCGTGCGCCGTAGCATCTGGCCCAGTATGCATCCGGAGATCTTAGAGCTCATAAAACAGCACACCTCGACCATTATTTTTGTAAATTCAAGACGCCTTGCTGAACGGCTCTCAACGCGCCTAAACGAGCTGTACTTTGAATCAGTCAATTTGGCTGACGAGCAGGTTGGAACATCCACACCAGCTGGTCAAGAACTTGTTATGGCACATCATGGCTCTTTGAGTCGTGTTCAACGGCTGCAAATAGAGGATCGACTCAAACGAGGCGAATTGAAAGGGCTGGTTGCCACCTCATCGCTTGAACTTGGAATAGATATGGGCGCGGTTGATCTGGTTATTCAGGTTGAGTCGCCCGGGGCTGTTAGTCGAGGATTGCAGCGAGTTGGCAGGGCCGGGCACCAAGTTGGAGCGCCCAGCGTTGGCAAGTTCTTCCCTAAACACAGAGCCGATCTTTTGGAATCTGCCGTGGTGGTTAACCGCATGAAGCAAGGTTTGATCGAGGCAACAAGCTATCCACGAAATCCTATTGATGTGTTGGCGCAACAGCTGGTGGCAATGTGTGCGCTCCAAGAGTGGACCTTGGATGACCTCAAAGCCTGTGTCCGGGCATCAGCCAATTTCAAAGACTTATCGGATGAACTCTTCGACAGTGTATTGGATCTGCTAACAGGAAGGTATCCGTCAGATGAGTTTTCAGAACTTCGTCCGCGCCTGATTTGGGACAGGGTCGCCGGAACCATTTCAGGTCGGCCTGGGGCCCAACGCTTAGCGGTGACCAGTGGCGGAACCATCCCAGATCGTGGATTGTATGGGGTGTTCTTGCCAGATGGTACTCGAGTTGGCGAGCTCGATGAAGAGATGGTTTATGAATCACGTGTTGGCGAAACCTTCCTGCTTGGTGCAAGCACCTGGCGTATTGAAGACATAACTCACGAACGGGTGGTGGTGGTTCCAGCACCTGGCGCTCCGGGCAAGATGCCTTTCTGGCACGGAGATGGCCCAGGCAGACCATATGAGTTGGGGAGATCAATAGGGGAGCTAACGAGACAAATTGATGACGATGTTGCTAAGTCAAAGTCAGTTGCTTTAAACGACATCTCAGAGCTCGATGATTTAGCCAGAGCGAATCTGGTTTCGTTTGTGGCTGAACAGCGAGAGTTCTCTGGTCTAGTGCCTAACGATAAGACGATTGTCGTTGAACGGTTTCGTGATGAGATAGGAGATTGGCGGATTGTTATCTTAAGTCCGTTTGGAGCTCGAGTTCATGCACCTTGGGGTATGGCGCTTCAGCATATGTTTGCTCAACGCCTGGATATGGATTTCGAACTTCAGTGGGCCGACGACGGCATTATCATGCGGTTGCCAGAAGCAATTAACGAACTGCCGCTAGATGACCTAGCGTTAGATATTGACGAATTAGACGACATTTTGGCCTCAGCGTTGCCAAACAGCGCAATGTTTGCTGCAAGGTTTAGAGAGTGCGCAGCGAGGGCTCTGCTTCTGCCCAAGCTTCGCCCGGACAAGCGAACGCCACTTTGGCAGCAACGACAAAAAGCTGCTAATTTACTGCAAGTTGCGGCCAAGTACCCAAAATTTCCTGTGCTGCTAGAAACTACTAGGGAGTGTTTAAACGATGTTTTTGATGTTCCAGCCCTGAAGGAGGTTCTGGGTCAGATTCATTCAAGAGCTATCAAGATAGTGCCTGTTGACACATCAGGCTCTTCGCCCTTTGCTCAGTCTTTGATGTTTGGGTGGGTAGCCCAGTACATGTATGAGGGCGACGCTCCTTTGGCTGAGCGGCGTGCGGCTGCGTTGTCTTTAGATAAAGAGTTGCTGCGTGACTTACTTGGTGCTGAGCAGCTCCGTGAGCTGCTAGACCCTGAGGTGTTGGAGGCGCTGGAAGCTGAACTGTCACGGCGAGCTGATGGTTGGAAGGCCAAGTCTGTCGATCATGTTGAGGAGTTGTTTAGATGGTTAGGTCCGCTCGATGCTGGTGAGGTTGCAACACGGGTGGTTGACGGCTTGGATGTTGCCTCAGCGCTAGAAACACTCGTTGAGCAGCGCCGAATTATTCAGGTTTCATACGCTGGGAGAGATTGTTATGCCTCAGCCCAAGATGCTGCCCGGTTGCGTGACGCTCTTGGCGTAGCGCTTCCAGCTGGTCTACCAGCAGCTTTCTGCGAACCAGTACCTAAACCGTTCGAAGACTTAGTTAGCCGATATGCAAGAACCCATGGACCGTTTCAAGTGGAGGAGCTTGCATCTGCCATTGGCTCAACACATGAGCGTTGCCTGCACGCACTTGAAGATCTGGAGCGTGATGGCCGGGTAACGCAGGGCGAGTTTCGACCCGATGGCAAAGGTAAAGAGTTCTGCTCTACGGATGTGTTAGCTACCTTGCGTAGGCGCTCACTAGCAGCGCTTCGAAAAGAGGTGGAACCAGTTTCACAAAGCACCCTCGCTAAGTTTCTCCCTGTTTGGCAACATGTTGGATCAAAGTTGCGCGGAGTTGACGGGTTATCCGAGGTGATAACCAACTTGCAGGGTGCGGCGCTGCCTGCCTCGGTCCTAGAACAAGACATTCTTCGGTCAAGAGTTGAGGGTTATAGACCAGCAGATCTCGACACATTGCTGACTTCAGGCGAGGTTGTCTGGGTCGGTGCAAGCTCTATAGGTTCTGACAATGGTCGAGTGAGACTGCTGTGGAGAGATTCGACCGAGCTGCTGGAGCTGGTCGATCCAGATTCGCTAGAGCTTGATGCGACATGCATAGCCATAGTCAAATACTTGGAAGCCAACGGTGCCTGTTTCTGGGCTGATATTCAAACAGCGGTAAAAGATAGCCAACAGAACTATTCAGAATCTGCAGTTCTACGGTCACTGTGGGACCTGGTTTGGCAAGGCGTTGTAACTAACGATTCTTTCACACCAGTAAGGGCTTTAAACACACAAGGAATATCAAAGAAGCCAAAGCGCAGCGCTAGCCGTCGGGGGCGTTATCGCCAATCTGGGTTGAGATCACTGTCTCGCAGTGGCCCGCCCTCGGCGACTGGGCGATGGACGCTCACAAAGTCACTGAAACAGGCGGGTATTCCTGAAACAATTACCCTCACCGCAAGAGCAAACCAGTTGTTGGAACGCTATGGCATCCTCACCGCAGAGATGGCTTTGGCTGAGGGCACGAAGGGCGGCTTTGCGGGCGTCTATAGAGTTTTGAAAGAGCTTGAGAACAGGGGACAGGTGCGGAGGGGCTATTTTGTTGAAGGGCTCGGCGCTGCCCAGTTTGCTCTGCCCGGAGCTGTGGACAGACTGAGAGATTTTAGGCCGCAGCTAGGCCAAGAAGATGAACTTGACGAAACGAAGGTTGGCTCGCCTGTGTTGTTGGCTGCCACTGACCCGGCGCAACCTTATGGCGCTGCGATTGAGTGGCCAAAAGGGGTTGGCCGCCTGTCCCGCTCCGCCGGTGCTTATGTCATCTTAGAGAAGGGCGAACTGGCAGCATTCTTAGATAGAGGCGGCAAAAACCTTGTGGTGATCGACACCTCGGAGGGTGCTAGCACATCATGGATTGATGAGCTTCTACAGCTGGTGAAGCAACGAAGAGTGCAGCAGTTAGAGATTCAGCAAATCAACTCAGAAGCGCTATCGGAGAGCCCAGCCATCAAACAAGCGTTACTTGCAGCAGGCTTTGCTCCGGGTTATAAGGGGTTGACTTACCGAGGATCTGGCTATAGTTAGGCTGTCGGCGGAAAGGTAGCAAGTTGAACAAGAAACTAAACACAGATAAAGCGTCACCAATCACTCGGAATGATTTGCGGAACATTATCATAGACCATAGTGCTAAGCTCAGCGAGTTGGTTGACGATGAGCTTAAGGGCAAGCTCTATGGTGTCATAGCTCTATACGATGCGTCCCACCGAAGCGAGATCGACTTAGGGATTGCCCTCACAGAGCTCGGAATATATAGCCTTGAAGATCTGTGTCGAGCTCTCGCCAACGCACGTCGCCAGCCGGTTGAAAGAAAGCCATTCATCCGTTCAGGACATCGTCTTATTCCTGAAGCGGAAGTTGATCGCTCCGCTAGATATAGATAGCTGCTTTACCTTGTCTTGAAAAGCTCTTTGGCTCTCAGCGCTGCGCCTAACGCACCTGATTCGTAAGAGAATTTGGCCGGAACAACTTTCACAGCCGGGCGATACTGTGCCCCCAGTAGGCGGTCTGGGACTCGTTGTTCAACCTTTTCAATGAAGTGCTGGCTGATTGAAGCTAAACCGCCTCCGAGGACTACAACTGATGGGTCTAGCAGGGCACACCAGTTAGAGATTCCGACAGCTACCCAGGTGGCGAAGCGGTCGAAGACTTCGGCTGCATCAGAATCACCTGCTTCGAATGCTTGAGCAACATGCTCTCCACGAATCGCAGCGCTGTCGCCACCAGCGAGTTCAACAATTGCGAGCGCTTTGCCTTCTTCAACTAGCAGTTTCGCTATGTTAGCGAGTCCTGCTCCTGAGCTTAAAGCTTCCCAGCAGCCCACCTGCTGACAGGCACACATTGGACCCTCAGGGTCAATCAAAGCGTGCCCAGGTTCGCCAGCGAAACCATTGGCTCCTCTAACTATCTGGCCATTCATTATCAAACCTGCACCAATTCCGGTGCCTTGGGTTATCACTAACGCATTATCATGTCCAGAAGCCGCCCCAAGGCGATGCTCTAACAAAGCTGCTAGCGTTCCATCGTTCTCAGCGATAGCTGGCAGCCCGAAGCGTTGCCGAATGATGCTAGCAATCTCTAGATTGAGAACACCTGGCACGTTAGGGCCATAGCGAAGCACACCTGAATGGTCGACTAACCCAGGTACACCAACACCCACAGCGCTAACCGGGTGGCCGAGCTCTTCAGCGTCCGCCATCAGTAGCTCGAGGACTTTAAGAATCTGTGGGACTACAGCATCAGGGTCATCTTTGGGAGTGGGTAGTTTATGTTCAGAGATAATGTCTTGTGAAATGCCGTTGTTAAGCACGCCAAGAATTTTGGTGCCGCCAACATCTATGCCAACACAAGTAGTTGGTTTCTTAAACACTTCGATGCCTCAACTAGCTTTGCTGGCCAGCAAGTTTGCGGTTCTTAACCTTAGATTTGATGTAGTCGCGGTTCATGTAGCCGATGAAATCAAGAGTGATTTCTTTAGGGCAAGCTTCGTAGCATTCCCCATGGTTGGTGCAGGCTCCGAAGAACTGTTCCATTGTCTCAACCATAGCTTCTGTGCGCTTGTAACGTTCCGGTTGGCCTTGTGGAAGCGAGTTTAGATGCCACAACTTGGCTGAAGTGAATAGCTGTGCTGCTGAGTTAGGGCATGCCGCTACACAAGCACCGCAGCCAATACAGGCAGCTGCGTCCATTGAAGAATCAGCTGCTTCTTTAGGGATACGGGTGTCGTTAGCATCAGCCGCAGTACCTGTCGGAGCGGTGACATAGCCACCAGCCTCTATGATCTTGTCGAGGGGAGAGCGGTCAACTACTAGGTCTTTAACAACGGGAAATGCGGCTGCGCGCCAAGGCTCAATAACAATGGTGTCACCGTCGGAAAACTTGCGCATGTGTAGCTGACAAGTGGCGGTGCCTTTTTCTTGCCCGTGAGCACGCCCGTTGATCATCACACCACAAGTTCCGCAAATTCCTTCACGACAGTCATGTGGAAACTCAATAGGGGTTCGGCCATTATCTATAAGGTCCTCATTGACAACATCAAGCATCTCCAAGAAAGATGCGTCATCAGGAATGTTCTTGGCCTTGTAGGTTTCGAAACTGCCGTCAGCATCAGGGCCTTCTTGGCGCCACACTTTGAGAGTAAGGTTTAATGTTTGGCTCATTTGTAGCTCCTTTGTGTCAGAGGCACCTCATCGAAAGTGAGTTCCTCCGCATGCTTTGTTTGCGGTGTGTCTTTGTCGTTCCATTCCCAGGCAGAAACGTGAGCGTAGTTATCGTCATCACGTAAAGCTTCACCCTCAGGAGTTTGAGACTCGGTTCGGAAGTGCCCGCCACAAGACTCTCGACGATCTAACGCATCTCTAGCCATCAGCTCTGCAAGTTCGAAGAAGTCTGCAATGCGGCCAGCTTTTTCAAGGGATGAGTTAAGAGACTTAGCATCTCCAAGAACTTTAAGATCCGACCAGAACTCTTTAGAAAGCGCCTGAATCTCTTCAATCGCCGATTTAAGGCCTTCTTCGTCTCGTTCCATACCAATACGGTTCCAGACGATCTTTCCAAGCTCACGATGGAAATGATCAGGTGATTTACTTCCACCGATACCTAAGAAATGACTGGTGGTTTCTTCAATAAGTCGCTCGGATTCCTTGAAGACATCGTCGTCTGTATCAACCAGAGGCTGGTTTAACTTAGGAGCCAGGTAGTCACCGATGGTGTTTGGCAGAACAAAGTATCCATCAGCAAGGCCTTGCATTAGTGCAGATGCGCCAAGGCGGTTTGCCCCGTGGTCAGAGAAGTTTGACTCGCCGGTGGCGTACAGACCTGGGATAGTTGTCATCAAGTTGTAGTCAACCCAAAGGCCACCCATTGTGTAGTGAGTAGCAGGGTAGATGCGCATTGGCTGTGTGTATGGATCCTCGCCCGTGATGCGTTCATACATCTGGAATAAGTTGCCGTAGCGAGCTTCGATAGCGTCCCTGCCATCTCTAGCTATAGCGTCGGCGAAATCTAGGTAAACGCCGTTCTTCAGCGGTCCAACACCATAACCTGCATCTACAACGGTCTTAGCGTTACGAGAAGCTACGTCACGAGGTACCAAGTTGCCGAAGGCTGGATACTTCTCTTCCAGATAGTAGTTGCGTTCAGCTTCTGGAATGTCTTTTGCAGCTCTGGTTTCATTCAGCTGTCTTGGGACCCAAATGCGGCCATCGTTGCGAAGCGATTCACTCATCAGGGTGAGTTTTGACTGGAACTCATCTGAAGCTGGAATACAAGTGGGGTGAATCTGTGTGAAGCTTGGGTTCGCAAAGTATGCGCCTTTGCGGTGAGCTCGCCACGCGGCAGTCACGTTACAGGCCATAGCGTTTGTGCTTAGGTAGAAAACATTGCCGTAGCCGCCTGTTGCTAGAACAACTGCGTGAGCTGAGTGG
Organism: Acidimicrobiales bacterium; assembly: GCA_020628305.1. Classification (GTDB taxonomy): domain Bacteria; phylum Actinomycetota; class Acidimicrobiia; order Acidimicrobiales; family SZUA-35; genus JAHDDW01. Next base: position 39,920 of record JAHDFH010000007.1, read on the forward strand.
GAGGTGATCTCACCTGTTACGAGGTTGCGGCAAACGATTCCGCACGCTTCGCCATCTTTAACAACAAGATCAAGCATCTCGGTATTGGTGTGGAGCTTAACTTTGCCAGCTTTAACCTGACCCATCATCTGCTGGTAGGCGCCAAGGAGAAGCTGCTGGCCGGTTTGGCCTCGAGCGTAGAATGTTCGGCTTACCTGAGCACCACCGAAAGAACGGTTAGCAAGCAAGCCGCCATATTCTCTGGCAAATGGCACACCCTGGGCAGCCATTTGGTCGATGATATTCGTCGACACTTCAGCGAGGCGGTGAACGTTAGCCTCACGAGAGCGGTAGTCGCCACCTTTCACAGTGTCGTAGAACAAACGGTGAACGCTGTCGCCGTCGTTGCGGTAATTCTTCGCAGCGTTGATGCCACCTTGCGCAGCAATTGAGTGCGCCCGACGGGGAGAATCGTGAAAGGTGAAGGCTTCTACTTCGTAGCCGAGCTCACCAAGAGTTGCCGCAGCAGACGAACCAGCTAAGCCGGTGCCAACAACAATGATCTTAAACTTGCGCTTATTTGCTGGGTTTACAAGCTTTGAGTGGAACTTGTGGTTAGTCCACTTTTCGGCCATTGGGCCTGCAGGTACTTTAGAATCTGGCAACATTAGTAGCCCTCACTTTCAGAGTGTGAATCGTCATCAGAATCGCTGTCGTGCCCACTTGAGTTGACACAGTTCTCTTCGACTTGTTCTGCAACGCTTAGCTTGGGATCGCATTCGTTGTATTCAACAGCTCCTGCCAAGATGGCAACTGGGAAGCTTACGTTTCCAACCAGAATCAGTCCAGACACTGCGGTTGCGATGCCTCGCTTCATGCGGTTGATGTTTGGGTTGTTAACTCCAAGGCTTTGGAACACTGAGAAGATGCCGTGAAAGATATGAACGCAGAGCAAAATGTTGGCCACTATGTAGAAGCCTGCTATTACTGGGTTTGAGAGGCTGTTAACAACGTTTGATTGCACCGCTCCGTGAACGAACTCATCAGATGTGGCGCCCACAGTAAGATCAAGTATGTGGAAGATGATGTATGCGAGAACGATTATGCCCGAGTAGCGCATGCTGCGTGAGGCAAAGTTTGAAGCTAGCCAGTCTTGCTTGGATTCGTAACTTCTACCTGAGGCTATGTTGAGGCGAGTCAGTGAGTAGAACGAGTGAATGTGCAGAATCACAGCGGTTAGGAGACCGCCTCGAAGAATCCAAAGAAAAACACCTTCCGGAAGGATAGGAACAAGCAGATTCCGCAAGAACTCTGCGTAAATGTCCATGTCGTAAGCTGCGCTGCCGTCGTGCTCAAGTACACCAAGATACATTTTCAGGTTTCCGACCATGTGGCCAATAACGAAACCGACGAGCATCAAACCAGTGATGGCCATAACCCATTTCTTACCAACTGCTGACTGGTAAAGGTTCAGCGGGAACGGGAGTTCTTTCTTTGTCTCTCGAAGTGGTTTGTGACCACTTTTTTGAGGCGAAACAGTCGAGGTCAAATTAACAGCCTTTCGCTTATTCACGGACAGCTAAGTCCGCTAAATAGACTAGCCCAGGCTGATTACGGATTTGTAATCTATAGCCAAGAATTTAGCGAGCTGCTGTGTTACGAAGAGCTTCTGCATCGAGAGGCTCAGCGGGCGATGGCTGACGCATGGCACTGAACCGAATAATCTGATCAGCGTGAGCATTAGTCAACGACGCTCTACCACCGATGGCTTTCTCTAGTAGCTCGATCGTACCCATCAATTCATTGAAGACCTCGAGAATCTTGGTCAAGTAGGGGGAGGGGTAGCCGAACGTCATCACGCCTATACCTTGGCTCAGAGGAACAAGATCCATGCTGACTTCCATCTCTTTGCCGTACCACATGAGAAGATTTGCGCTCTTGTCGTCGAAGTCAAGGTCAGTGACAATAAACGAAGGAGGTTCGATTGATCTAATGTCCCCAGGGAACTTGATTATTCGGTCTAGTCTCTTGTCGATTGGTTCGGTTTGTGCATAGAGGAGCCGGAACTCTTCGAACCAGGTATCAGGAGTTCTGCCACTAAGCGACCGTAGGTACCTGCTCCTTATTCTCGTGTTCTGAGGGGCCATCAACTTTATGAGCAGGTAACGAAGCTGGTAGGCCTGCTCAAGCTCTGCCTCAAGCTGTTGAACTATTGATCGTGGAAGTTGGTTGGAGAATGGTGCGTTCATTGCGTTACTAGGGTTCGAGTTTCATCGTTCGACTAGAACCAAAGTGTCTAGTCAACTTTCCGGTCAAAGAGTAGGTGAGCATGTTGGAAATCTTTTCCTTGGTAGGTTGTGCACCCTTGGATAGTTGTTCAAGCGTCCAAATCGAATCTTGGAGCTCACGGTAAATCAATTTGACTTCGTCAAGAAACGGTTGAGGGTATCCGGTCACGACGTCACCTTCTCTTGCGTCGAAAGGAATCAAGTTTCTAGGGCAGGGGAAAGTCATTTCGTTGACTGTTACAACCACTTGACCTGTGTTTTTATCAATTTCTTTGACCTGAAAACTTGGCGCGGCTTTAGGAAGTTCTGCATCTGTCAACGAATCAAACTCGATTACAGAAGTTAAGTCATCTAGTTCAATGTGCTTTGCCACTTGGTCTCTGAGGGCATCAACTCGCTGCGGAGGTATGCGAGGAGTCAGGGTTCTAAGGATTCGACTTACTTGAGTTGGGCCACTTGGCGTCATTAACCAAATTAATAGTGCTCGAGTGAGTCTCAAAGCTGTCAGTTCATTTTCGATGAGTTGTGAAGGTATCGCTGGTGCTGGTTGTTTAGTGCCGAATGGCTGATTCATGAGACTTTCTTTCCGCCGCATTCTCTAGTCTAGCTACTTTTCCGCTAGTTTAGATAGCTATGAAATGGTCAAACATGTACGCACCAACATTGCGCGATGTGCCAGGAAACGCTGAGGCTGTTAGCCACGGTCTGCTTGTGCAGGCTGGCTTTATTCGGCAGCTTCATTCTGGGCACTATTCGATGCTTTATCTTGGTCAACTGGTACAGCGTAAAGTCGAAGCGATTATTCGTGAAGAGATCAACGGTATCGGTGGCCAGGAGATGATTTTGCCGACCATGCACCCTGCCGACATTTGGAAGCAGTCTGGACGTTGGGACAAGATGGGTGAAATCATGTTCACTCTCGAAGATCGCAAGGGTAACGCCAACGCCCTAGGCATCACTCACGAAGAGATCTTTGCCAGCGTCGGAACAGAACTGACTTCATACAAGCAGTTGCCTCAACTTTGGTATCAGATTCAGATTAAGTTTAGAGACGAAGCTCGCCCAAAGAGCGGCCTGTTGCGTGTACGTGAATTCCACATGAAAGATTCCTATTCATTTGATGTTGATTGGGATGGCTTAGATAAGCAGTTTGATGCCCATCATGATGCGTATCTTCGCATTTTTAAACGTTTCGGCCTAGATGCGTTCGGGGTGCTTGCCAGTAGCGGAGCCATGGGTGGTAACTCTTCTGTTGAGTTTATGGTCGAGTGTCCAGCCGGCGAAGATGATGTAATTAAATGTCCAAAATGTGATTACGCAGCGAATGTCGAGCGAGGCACATCAGTAATTCCAAAGATTGTCGACGACGCTGACCCAGAAACGTATGAGCGTTTCGATACTCCAGGTGTTAGAACTATCAAAGCTTTAGAAGATGCTGGCCATGAAGCGAACAAGCAGTTAAAGACACTTGTGATGGTGGCTGATGGTGAAACTATTTTGGCTGTTGTTCGGGGTGATCATCAGTTAAGTTTGCAGAAACTGAGCGACCAGATTGGTGGCCCATCAGAGCTTCGCCCTGCAACACCAACGGAGGCTAAAGAGCTACTCGGTGCTATGCCAGGAAGCCTAGGAGCTGTTGGAGTTAAAGGCGTTCGCATCTATCTAGATAAAGAGCTTCAAGGTCGTACTAACATGACCACAGGTGCGAACGAAGACGACGTTCACTATTCAGGAGTCAATGTCGAGCGAGATATTGAATGCACCGAATGGCTTGACCTGCGTGAAGTTCAGGCTGGAGAAGAGTGCGTCAACTGTGGTGGTCAGCTAGATATTCTCCGGTGTGTAGAAGTTGGACATATCTTCAAGCTTGGAACTGTATATTCAGAAGCTCTTGGTTTGAATATTGCCAATGCTGATGGTTCAACCTCACCTGTTGTCATGGGCTCTTACGGCATTGGTGTGCAACGCAACATGGCTGTAGCGGTCGAATCTAATTACGACGACAAAGGCATCATCTGGCCAATGGAGCTGGCACCATTTGAAGTTTCGATCGTTCCTGTGAAGGATGATGAAGAAACTATGGCTGCTGCGACTTCAGTTTACGAATCGTTGTTGGCTTCAAATGTCGATGTTGTTCTAGACGATCGCGATGTTCGAGCTGGCGTCAAGTTCGCCGATACTGAGCTAATCGGCATTCCGCTTCGAATCACTGTTGGTCCTAAGACTTTGGCCAACGGGGAAGTAGAACTAACCGAGCGTCGTTCAGGCGAAACTCAAAACATTGCTGTTGATGCTGCCGCTGCAACCGTTGCTGAAATGGTAGCTGCTGCAAAGTAACACCAAGCTGTCATTCTGCGAGGCTCGATACCGTAGGAGAATCTCTGGGGTATTTGTCCTATGATTCTGGTCATCCAGAGGGGCCTCGATGGCCCCGTGGGATCTCTAACGGGTTTGGGTTCTAGTTGACTAAAGCTTGCCAGAGACGCCGGGCACCGCATCGAGCGGGCCCAGAATGACGGCTTTGAGGTTTGATATTCAGCTAACTCCCAGATTTTTTCTTGGCAAAAGCTTTGAAGCTGGCGTTAATCAATTCGATTCGTGCATTGCTGTCTCGGGTTACAAGCTCGACAGTTTTGGTGATCGCCGAGATGCTTTTCACATTGCCTGCTCGCTCTAAAACATCAGCTAGCTTGCCTGAAATGTCCGCCATTTTGTAGGCCAGTGTCGATGCTTGACGATCAGGACTAGAGGAATAGCCGTCTTCTAGTTCTATATAGCGGCGATCCGAATTTGGGGACTTTCCTTTCACCATTCGGCGAACTTGAGTGTGGGCGAGATCAAGGTTGTCATACGCTTGTGAAGCTAGATCCTTGGCGCAGCGAGCATCTTCCATTAAGGGCTGCTCTATCCATTGGGTCTGTTGCAGTATGTTGCGCCACGAGCTGGCCTGTGTGCGAAGCGTTACCGCTAAAGCGTTGAGCTCTTTAGTCATAGTCTTACTGTATCGGCGGTAGCCTGAGCCACTAGCTATGAGTGAGACAAATCAAGTCACAGATTCCCAGCGCCAGTCCTCGTTGCATAGGATGAAGGCAATAGCCACATTGTTATTCGTGGCAGCTGCCGCTGTTTTCGTACTCTCCCTACAACATGCAGACGAAGGCACCTGGGGATACGTTCGTGCAGCCTCGGAAGCTGCGATGGTAGGTGCCTTGGCGGATTGGTTTGCTGTTACAGCATTATTCAGACACCCGCTTGGATTGCCCATTCCTCACACAGCGATCATCAAGAAACGCAAAGATCAAATAGGTTCCGCACTCGGTTCTTTCGTCAGGGACAACTTCCTGACCGACGAAGTTATCCGTTCACGGCTTGGCGGAACGAATATCGCTCAATCTGTCGGGGAATGGATGCTTCGTGACGACAATGCCGAACTTGTGCGCAAGCAGTCGTCAGCGTTGGTGGGCGGTATTGTCGAAGTCCTCGAAGATGACAAAGTTCAGTCATTGATTGAAGATGCTGTTCGAAACAAGCTCGAGGTCATGTCAGCTCCAGAACTTGGAGCAAAGCTGATAGATGGAGTGGTTTCGGGTGGTCATCATCAGATGATTTTCGATGCAGCGCTGCGTGGCTTAACTGGATATTTAGAAGACAACGCCCAAACGTTTAGAGAGAAATTTTCAGAAGAGTCTCCATGGTGGGTGCCGGGGCTTGTTGATGACCGTTTGTATAACAAAGTCTATGATGCAGTCCAAAACTACATAACTGAAATCAACAACGACCCCAGCCATCCTTTGCGTCAGGACTTCGATCGCAAGCTAGTCGACTACAGACAAAGTTTAGAGACTTCGGAAGCAGCTCAAGAAGCAGCCCAAGAGTGGAAGGACCGAATTCTGGCTAACGATGAGATTGCAGAGTTTATTAACTCGATCTGGAATCGGGTAAAGGTTTCTGTAGTTGAAGGAATCGAGAACCCTGAATCTATGGCTTCTCAAACTGTGAGGGAAGCCGTCAACTCAACAGGCCAGCGGCTCACAACATCAGAAGAGCTCCAGTCGAAAGTGAATGGTTGGATTGCGGATGCTGCAAGCTATGTAGCTCAAGAATACAAGGGCGTAATTGCAGACCTTATCCAGAACACAGTAGAAGGCTGGGACGCTCAAGAAACAGCGGATCGTTTGGAACTACAGGTTGGTCGAGATCTTCAGTTCATCAGAATCAATGGCACGATTGTTGGTGGGCTTGCTGGCGTAGCGATTCACGCTGTTGCTGAGTTGTTGTAGCTATGGCCAGTAACCATGAGGGACAGGTCCGAATGGTTCCAAGGAATCTCTAGCTGGTGTGAAGTTAAAGCCCGTTAGAGATTCTCCTTCGGCTTCGAGCCTCGGAGAATGACGGGCTTTTAATGCTCAAACGAAACTTTTCGCCCTGCTTCTTCTGCTCGTTTAACTAGTTTCGTCTCGAACTCTTGGTCAAAGTCAGTGATAGCTGTTGCATTGAAAGTTATCGGCTTGTCAATGTTTGCTGAGTTAGTTGCTTTTCCAATCAGGTTGCGGAACTTACGCTCGCTTCCGAGCCAGCAAAAGCCCGTGAGGTTGAACCTGTTACCATCTCTCGTTGCTTCAAGCGCTGCTGGTTCGAGGAATTGCACAGCAAAAGTGAGCACAACTGCAGCGATTAGGGCCAGGTGAATATTAGGTGCCGATAGCAGAGTCAAACAGAACGTAATAATCGAGAGAACTCCTTGTGGTTTCGACTGTTTCAGCAATTCTAAGATTTCTCTGGGTTTGATTAGTTTGATTGCTGCTCCAACCACAACGCCTCCAAGAATTGCTTGAGGTAAATCGTTCAAGATTGTCGCTACGAACAAGAAAGCACAAACTGCAAGGCCTGTCACAGCTCCACTCCACCGAGACTTAGCCCCAGCTAGCTTGTTGAGTGAGCTGCGTGAGAAAGAGCCCCCAACAGGATAAGCCCCGGTGAAGCCTGCAGCAGCGTTAGCAAAACCTGATGCTATGAGTTCTTGATTCACATCCCAGGACTGTTTCTCTTCACGAGCAAACACGCGAGCAATCGCTGACGGCTCGGCGAAACCGACAAGAGCAATAACTGCAGCTGCCAACAGAAGCTCAGGCACCAAAGCCCAATCAAGGGCAGCGGTTAGAGGGGGGAGACCAGCCTCGATAGGGCTGTCACCAATGATCGATCCGTCATAGCCAACCTGAGTTGCGAGCAGTCCAAAGCCAGCAGCCACCAGCACTCCCGGAAAGAGGCGGTGAATGTGTTTAGAGAACAGTAGAAGGCAAACTGTGATTGCGGCTAGTGCTATGGCTTGTGGACTCCAGTCACCAGGTCTGGACATCGACCACAGCGCGTTTCCGAGAGTTGAACCATCCGGTATTACCTGGTCGGTGCCTAACGCTTTGGGAAGCTGTGATGCGAGGATAATTATCGCCGCCGCATTCGTAAAGCCAAGTAACACAGGCCGTGACACAAGATATGCCAACCAACCGAGTTTGAAGAAACCAAGGAAGAGCCGCATGAGTCCGACAAGCAGGGCAAGTACTGTTGCAGCTGCGATATACGTTTCTGTCTCGGGTTCTAATCCGGCAGCGCTCAACCCTGCAAATGTGAGCAATGAAGTGAGAGCCACCGGACCGGTTTGTAAGTAGGGCGAAGAAGCGAAAAGACTGAAAATAATAAGCGGGACGGCTGAAGCGAATAGACCGATATATGCAGGCAGGCCTGCAAGCTCGGCATAGGCAAGCGACTGAGGAATGATAACTAAAGCAACACTCAGTCCAGCTACGACATCGACAAAAGACGCACTTGTTGGTGCGTTATTATCAGCTTTTCTGTTGTTCAGCTGCGTGATCGACTTTGGGTTCACATCAGTTCCTTCACCCATTTACTTAACTAACGGCCCCTTTGTCCTATTATTAAGCCATGAGTTATTCGTTAGTTATCATGGCCGCCGGACTAGGGAGTCGCTTTGGAGGCGTAAAACAGCTTGCCAAAGTGGGTTCCAATGGGGAAGCTTTCCTCGATTTTTCAATCAAGGACGCCCTCGCAGCAGGCTTTGACGAAGTAGTGATGATTGTTCGATCAGATATCGAGGAAGACGTGAAAGAGCATGTTTCTGCACAACACGGCGACCTAGCGGTTAAGTATGTTCGACAAGATGACCTCGGCCCAGCCAGAGACAAGCCTTGGGGAACTGTGCATGCAGTTCTTTCAGCTGAACAGGCTGCGACGAAGAAGTTTGCTGTTATTAATGCAGATGATTACTACGGAGCGTCTTCGTTTAAGTTAGCTGCGGCGGCACTCGATGAGGTAGAGCCGGGAATTTGCTACAACATTGCTTTTGAGCTCGGCAATACCGTTCCGCAAAGCGGAGCTGTTACAAGAGGTGTCTGTGCTGCGGCTAACGGTGAGTTAACCGAGATTGTCGAAACAGAGGGCTGTGAGCGTCTCGAGGATGGAACGTTAATGGCTGGTGGAGTAGCGGTTGAGAACGCCACTCCAGTATCGATGAACCTCTGGTGCTTCGATCCAAGCATCTTTGCTGACTTCAACGATCGTTGGGCAGCGTTCTTGGAGATCAACCGAGATGAGCCTAAAGCAGAAGTTCAGCTTCCAACAGCAGTTAGTGAACTTATGGCTGAAGGAAAGCTTGTGGTCAAAGTAGAAGCTTCACCAGAACAGTGGATTGGTATTACCAACCCTGAAGACTTTGAAATAGCCAAAGTTGCTTTAGCTGATCGGTAGTACAAAGCTGCTGTTAGAGCCCTAGTCGACCAGGTTCTGCGAAAGCTCTCGTAGGGCTGAGCGATTTATCTTGCCTGAGTTTGTCATTGGCATGTTGTCGGTCCAGATGATCTCTTTTGGCATATACCAAGCTGGGAGATTAGAGCTGATTAGCTCTTTGATCTCGTCGGAACTGGTTTGTGGAGCACCCTTTGCTGCTGTGAGGTAGGCGACTGCTTTCTGGCCCCATTCGTTACTAGCAACTCCGATGACTCCAGCTTTGAGAATGTTCGGGTGTGTCTCTAGCTGCTCTTCAAGTTGTTCTGGCCAGATGTCTTCTCCACCTGAACGAATCACAAACTTGCTGCGACCAAACACGTCAAGCTTGCCGTCTGTTAGCTTGCCTGAGTCTCCAGTTGCAAACCAGTTGTCTTCATCCCGTGGATCTTCAACAGCATCGAGGTGTCTGTAGCCTCGGAGGAGCATTGGGCCGCGTACAAAGATTTGCTCATCAACAATCTTCAGCTCAGCTTTATCGATCAACCGATCTTTGTAGTAGATGCCAGAACCAGTCTCTGTCATTCCATAGGTTGCAATGACATTGTTCGGGAGGTCAGGCGGAACAGTACCGCCGCCAAGCAGAATCGCTTTGAACGAAGAGGCATCGATTTGATTAAGAAGACGTGTAACGACTGATACTAGCGTTGCACCATTCTTAGCTCCTGCTGTAATCACTTCTGGAGTCGCACGATCGGTTACTGTGACCGGTATGTCACCTAAGACCGCTCGCATGACTACGCTCAACCCTCCAATGTGGGCCAGCGGCAAACATGCTAGCCAGCGATCTTGAGGCCCTGCTTCGATTGCGAAGTTGGTTGCTTTGGCTGATGCTGTTAGCGAAGCGGTGGTGTGAACAACTTGTTTAGGAAACCCTGTGGTTCCGCTGGTTTCAATCACGAGGATATCGTTATCTTCGAGTCGGACTGGGTGGACTAGCCCCTGATAAGGCCGTGGTGCTTTAGCGCCCGGTTCGAAGATGAGATCGGGCCCGAGGCGTTTAAGTTGTTGGCGTTGGAAGTCGATCGGTAGTCGAGTGTCTATTGGGGTGACTGCATGCCCAGCATCCCAGCAATGCCTTAGTGCGTCAACAAATGAGTTTCCTTCAACGGCGAGAGCGACTAGTTGCTTCATTTGCTCTCCTGAATGTAGCGTTCTAAGGATTCGATAGTTTTAGGAACTTGGCTGTCGAGAATGGCCCCAAATGCTGGAAGCCACAGCTCTCCGTCATAGCTTAGAGAGATCGAAAGCTGAGTGGAAGACTCGCCGGTGCTGCATGCTGTAACGTTCATCTTCCACATCGCTACCTCAATATCATGTGTTTCTTGGCGTTCAAAGGTGACTGAATTATTTGCCTCTGGATCTGATTCGCCCCCTCTAGCTGTTTGAACCATGCGTAGCTTCTTCGATCTTGATATCGGTCCAAGTCGTGCTTTCAGAATCACAAAATGAGCAGGGGGCTCTCCAGCATCAACTACGACAGTGTCTACGATTTCAATCCACTGGGGGAATGTGGCCAGATCACTGACCACTGGCCATACAGAATCTAAGGGTTTGTTGACTGTTGCGTTGAGTTCTTTGTGCATTTACCTGATGGAGCTGTTTAGGCTAGAAGCTGATGAAGACTAGAATACTAGACCTCACAGAAGAGTTTGATTCATTGGCCATTGGTGCCTCCAGCGGCCTGATGTGGAGTAGTCCAACAATACAGCTTGCTGGGGTTGGGCGGCTGATTGTGGATGCGAGCCATATTCAATCGGAGCTAGACGGGTGCCTGAATAGTTTGAATGCACAGCTTGCGGATTCAGAATTTTATGCATTCTCATCGTTTCCTTTTGACAAATTACAGCCGGGGACGGTCAAAGTCGCAGAACACACCTACGTTGAAGACGCTTACGGAGCTCACATTGTCACCTTTTCAGAGTCCTCAGACAATGATGTGATTGAACAAGTCCGTCAAGCGTCAACTTGGGCCAGCTCATCCAATCTGAACGACATTGAGTTAGAAGAGTCAGATTCTGAGGTGTGGAAGTCAAAAGTGGCTGAAGCTGTGAGACGGATCAAAGAGACTGATCTGAAAAAGGTAGTGCTGTCGAGAAAAGTCACAGCTAAGGCATCTCGACCACTTGATAAGGCCCAGATAGCCCACAATTTGAAAAGTGGCTATCCAGAGGCCTTGTTATTCATTCATGGTGAGTTTATTGGCGCAAGTCCGGAGATGCTGATTGCTAAGAGTGGGGTAGATGCCTCGGCCCTGCCGTTGGCCGGAACTGCAAAACGCTTTAAAGATGAATCGAGAAACGCTGAACAGAAACGGAGCTTGGTTGATTCAACTAAAGACCAATGGGAGCATCAAATTACGATTGACTGGTTTCTAGACACGTTGCTACCGTATTGCTCATTTGTCGACGCTGATCCTGAGCCTTTCGTGCTTGAGCTGGCGAATGTTTACCATCTAGCTACTGGAGTCAGCGGGAGATTAACTTCTGAAGAGACCTCGATTCTTGAACTGGTGAAGGCCTTGCACCCAACTCCCGCTGTTGGGGGTAGTCCGCAACAGCTTGCCTTAGAGACAATTGCAGAGCTTGAAGCCCATGACCGCGAAAACTATGCAGGTCCAACGGGATGGTTCAACAGCGTAGGGGATGGCGAGTTTGCGGTAGCGATTAGATCGGCTCACATCGCAGGAAACACAGCAGAGCTATATGCCGGGGTTGGAGTGGTAGAGGACTCTAACGCAGAGCTCGAATACCATGAGACAGTTTCAAAGCTACAAGCCATGCTGGGTGGAATTGCAGACGGAAGCTAGTTTCTGCTAGCCAAAGCTGGTTCTAGAGCTCAGCTAGACAGTTGAGAATCGACATCTCTTCTAACCAGATTTCAATACGGATAACGCTGATCGAATTCAGGCTTGCGCTTCTCTAAGAACGCATCTCGACCTTCTTTGGCTTCAGAGGTTCCATAAGCCAGGCGAGTGGCTTCGCCTGCAAACAGTTGTTGGCCCATGAGTCCATCGTCTGCCAAGTTGCAGGCGTATTTAATCATCCGTTGTGAGGTTGGTGATTTAGCGCATATTTCTTTGGCCCAACTAAGAGCGGTCTCTTCTAGTTTCGGATGCTTTACAACAGCATTGACTGCACCCATCGCTTCAGCTTCTTGTGCAGAGTAGGTCTTACCGAGGAAGAAGATCTCTCTTGCCTTTTTCTGACCAACCATCTTTGCTAGGTAAGCAGAACCGTAGCCTCCATCGAAGCTTGCAACATCAGCATCGGTCTGTTTGAACTGTGCATGTTCCTGGCTCGCAATAGTCAGATCACACACAACATGCAAACTATGTCCACCACCAACAGCCCAACCAGGAACAACTGCGATAACAACCTTTGGCATCATCCTAATAAGTTGCTGGCATTCAAGGATGTGCAGCCGTCCACCGGTTTGCCCTTCGCCATACTCATAACCCATTTCGCCACGAACTGATTGGTCGCCTCCTGAAGAAAACGCCCAGCCACCATCTTTAGGAGATGGCCCGTTGCCAGTAATTAGAACACAACCCACGCTTGAATCTGCCTGAGCGTGGCGTAACGCTGCAATCAACTCGTCCACTGTTTGTGGTCGGAAAGCGTTACGTACTTCTGGGCGGTTGAACGCAATCCTGACAGCACCAACATCCTTTGCTTTGTGATAGGTGATGTCAGAGAAGTTGAAACCATCCACAGTGTTCCAAGCGGATGGATCGAAGAGTTCTGATACGGCTGATTCTTGAGACATAGCGCCAGACTAGCATCGCTAGCTTGGGGCGAGAGCTTCTGACACTTTCTGAGTAACTGTTGCATATAGCTCTGAGTCATCAGCTGACTGAGCCACCACAACCTTGACACCAGTTAGATCTCCTACAACGTTGCTGAGGCTGCCTTCGGACCATCTCTTCGTGTTGATCTCCAGAGCCTGGCAGAGAGCTGCAAGATCTACTTCTCGATGAGTTAGGAACAGTTTTTCAAAGCCAGCTCGTTCCATCTGAGAAGCTTGAGGTAGATGAGAGAAGATTTGCCCGCCGCCGTTATCGACTACCAGAATTGTTAAATCAAGGTTTGAGTCGATTAGTTCGAAGAGTGCATTGAAGTCGTGCATAAAGGCAACGTCACCAAGTACAAGCATGGTCTTCCTGCCTGTTGCTGCGATTCCAGAAGCGGTTGAAATAAGGCCATCAATTCCGTTGACACCACGGTTGGCAAAGGTTGTACCGGCCTTTGAATTGGCGAACCACTCATAATCTCTAACAGGCATTGAAGAAGCTAAGAGAAGCGAAGTGTCTTTGTCAACTAGCTCAGAAACCTGGCGGGCAATTTCTGGGCCGCTCAGATAGTCTGTTGCAGCTAACTCCTCGGCAATAATTGCTTCGGCTGCGTCGCTGGCGGTCTGCCAAGTCTCACGCCATGCAGAACCAGTCGGCTCAATCTGTTGACTCACTAAAGCTTTAGCCCAACCAGCATCGTTTAACACGATCGATTTGGAATGTGTCGGGTTGCTCCATCCTGCCGCTCCACATATCACCTGAGTTCCGCCGAAACGGCTCAACAAGTGAGTCAGAGACTTACTGGCCGGAAGCGTTCCAAAGCGAACCACAACCTCAGGGGAGTGCGATGCTGCCCAAATACTACTTCTAAGAATCTGGTCAAATCTAGCAATGCACTTCTGTGGATTTATGTTTGCTTGAGGGCTGGCCAGAAGAGGCCAGTTAAGAGATTCAGCAAGCTCAACTAGCTCTTGAGGGTTCTCATCGCTCTGTCCAGCTATAATTAGCCCCTTCTTGCCAGCAAGTTGAGAACCCAGATAGTTGAGCGTTTCGGTATCTGGACTGGCATTAGTTGATAGTTGAGCTACGTCATGCCAAGGCTTATTGTTTTCAGCTGACGCTGGTGGGCGAGCAGTAGATAAATCTTCTGGCAGGAATGGTTCTTTGAATTGAAGATTGACATGTATCGGGCCAGATGACGAGATGGCTTGAGCAGATATTTGTGAACCTAGTGACCTCCATGAGAAGGCGGCTTGGATATCAGGAACTCCAGGGTTGAAGAACTTTCGGACATGTGGGCCAAACAAATTTACCTGGTCCATTGCTTGAGGTGCTCCAACGCCAGTCAGCTCTGGAGGGCGATCTGCTGTGCAAACAATCAATGGCACCGATGCGGCGTTAGCTTCAACAACAGCTCCAAAAAAGTGGGTGGCAGCTGATCCACTAGTGCACAACAGTACTGAAGGTAAGCCTGAAGCTAATGCAGCTCCAAGCCCTGAAAACGCGGTAGTTCTTTCATCAATACAAACACGAATATCAATATTGGGATCCATCTCAAGAGCAACAGTCATCGGAGTTGAACGAGATCCTGGGGACACAAACGCGTAACGCACCCCATGACGAGCCCACTCGTCGACTAACGCCCTGCAGAACCGTAACTGGGTGGAATCATCTCGCATAAGGCTCCAGCATAGTTTGAAACAGTCTCGCTAGTTAGCTCTCTTCGTTAGCTGGCTAAGAGCCAATCACCTGGCTCGCTCGATTGCATAGTTCGCTGGGCAAAACGATTGGAGCAGGAAGTATACTGACGATGCGGAAAGTGAGGCGTCATGATTGAGTATCGTTATAGAATGGCGGAAGTTCCGAAAAAGCTGTGGAGATGGGACTACTTGCTTTGGTCGGCTCACAGGGTGTTGCAGGTTGCCGGCTTTTCATGGGGTTTCTATGTGTCCTGGACATCCTGGATACCAGCCAATGTGTTCTCTTTGCAAGGTCTCGTGGGTCTTGCTGGCGTATTGTTGATGGCGAGTTCGCTAGCATTTATTGCCAGTATCCCAGGGGCTGTATTCTTTTTGGATCCCTATGCAGCAGAGCTAAAGAATCGTGCGGAAATCAGGAAGGAGCAGGTCTCCAGTGCTAGGGAGTACAACAATAGGATGCATGGAATACAAAAAGTTGGTAAGTCGCTTGGTGTAACGGTAGTGCAGGACCGTTCACGACGTTCTTTTGATGGTCGGCTAACCATTCAGCTCGAGGCAGTAGATCTCTTGCCCAAGGCACTTGAGAGCATGAGGAAGCTGGATCTACCACAATTTACCCAAGTTGAGATAACAGTCCCAGGCGAATCTTGGAAAGGTGTGGTGAGCGGTGCGTTAGCTGCATTTTTTCCTGAGGTTCAGTTTGACATACAACAGTTGGAGGATGGCGAAATAGAGCTACTGCCTAGATACCCTGCATTCCCCATTGCAAAGGAAAGAGAATCACCTTTGCAAGATTTTTACAAATTGCGACTTGCGAGAGCCATATTGGCAGGAGCTTCACAGCAAGATGTTAAGCTTGATGGCCAAGCTGTAAGGTTCAATGGACATGGTTACAAATCTGTACTCGATTTGCTTGCCAGTATTGAACCGGATCTGGCCGGCATTGAGGGAGAAAAGTGGGAACGGTTGAAGCGGCTTGGTCTCGAGAAACATAGTGCAGTTACGCTGGACGATTTGGAATATGTTGAACGGAAGGTTTGGATGGATTTTCCTAGACCAGTTTCTGATCCCGATGCAGCGGGTGTGCTTGCACATCAAGGTGAGATAGCTGATGCGGCAAGACGAGCTTTGAAACGCCACAAGGGCTCTCTCTTTACCACGAGATAACGGCTCACAAATCAGCGGTTGAAAAAGAGCTATTCGTAATGCCAGTCGTCGGAATTGAAAATTTCTATAAACAGAAATTTGTGAACCTAGTGACCTCCGTGAGGAGCTGGCTGTATTATCATGAACTTCAGGGTTGAAGAACTTTCGCACATGTGAGCCAAACAAATTTACCTGGTCCAGCATAAATCAGTTTGTCTGGGATCGGCCGAATCTAGTTATCCTAATGTGTAAGGGCGGTAGCAGATGAAGCTGTTTAGTAGCGATGAGGGTTTTGAAGACCAGCGGAGGAGTCTGCTGAAAAGGCAGCATGGTGCATGGGTAGCGTTGCACTGGTTCACTATGATTTCAACAGTGACTATGGTGGGGTTGTTCATTTTTGTTCTCATCTCCGCCTCACCAAGCAGTGTTGCTACAGCGATCGTTGTTTTGCCGTTACTTGTTTTTCAGGTGGACGTTTCGCGTAAAGTGGCACACCGAATCTTTGTGCTCAACGCAACGCTGTCTGATTCCTTTGTAGAAGTGAGAAGAAACGTACTCAAAGTAACAACCCGAAACGGTCTAAAAGAAACTGACCAGCAGCTGATCGTTGACTTCATCTCAGAATCTATACGAGAAGTTCAAGTAGATGGTCAAAGTTATCAGGTCAAGCAAGGCAGGCTGGCGACTCCTCTCAAGGTAATGGCAGAAACTAAAGCTGATGCAGTCCTATCCGGCCTAGTTTCGTTAGATAGCTCGCAGCAGCAGCCAGAGGAACATAGATCAGTCGCCTATAGAGCGGCAGCTCCAAGATCTGGAGCAGCTGATGGTCTAGTAAGACTTGTTGCTGAGGGATTCTTTGAGAATCTAGAGTCAGTTGCGCTTTATTCAACTCCGGGTAAGTCGATTGTACTAAAAACAAAAGATCGCTGGAGTCGCATATCGGAACAAGATCGACAACAACTGGATGTCCTGTTAACCAATGGCGTAATCAACTATTACATGGTCGACGGAGTCTTATACAGAACACAGAAACCGAGCAAGATTAGCAAAATATCTCCGGTAGAACGCAACGACCGTGCTCGATTGATAAGTCGCTAAAGGGTTGATCTTCGAAATGAAAGCTTGCCGGTGCAATGTCTCCAACTAGAGGAGCTTGGCCAATTTCTGCAAACCAGGCAAGTAGGCTTCTGCCCAACCCGGCTTCGAACATGCCCCCGACTAAGAAGTCGTAGCCTGCAGCGTGGAGCTCGTTGGTTAGTTTGAGAGCCCTATAGATCCCACCAAGTCGTGAGGGTTTTAGGCTCACAGAATTCGCAGCTCCAGCTGATAGCACATGCATCGTTGCTTCGATACTGATAGCGGCTTCGTCAGCACAGACACGTTGAGTATAGCTACAAGCCTCAACCAGCTTTTGAGCTGAGTCTAAGTTGTCCCGTTCGAATGGTTGTTCGAAAACAGTTAGGCCGGCGTTTAATAGGGCAAGAGCTTGTGAATAGTCATCTGCTGTGAAGCTTTCATTTCCGTCGGCATCAAACTGAATGTTGGGAAACAACTCGATGAGGTTCTGAATGGACTCAACCGTCGTCGCTGGGTTTACCTTGATCTTGATACGGCGGTAGCCTGCATTAACTGCAGGTAGTACTCGCTCAGCTGCAGCTTCGGAGACAACCGCTCCAGCGAAAACTTCCCTATCAGAATCTAGCTGCGGCCAGCCGTGAGCATTGATCAAGGCAGTGAGCATTGCACTTTCAACAGCAGCGAAACCCATCTCGTTGCCAGCTGTCACTAAAGTGGAGAGTTTGGCAATTGAAACGGAATTGCCTACAAGCTCTGGAAGTAGATTTTCACGGAGCCTCTCGGCGCAGCTATCAGCGGTTTCATCCGTGTAGAAAGGTGTTGCTAAAGCAGCGCACTCACCCCAGGATTCCCCAACATTGGTGACCAGTTTCAATAGTGTGAGGGGTCTCTCATCAAGGTCGAGTTTCGTGCTCTTGAAGCTGTTTCGGAATTTGCAGCTGATCTGTGACACTTCAAAGCCCTTTATAAATAGGGGTTTTTGAAACAATTCTTCAAGCTGCATAAACTTCTTCAAAATATCTCGCGACTAATGTGCTACTTACGAGTCATTCTAGTAGTGCCTTTTGGGGTGCAACAAATACTTGAGGTCAGTCACTAAATCCCTCCAGTGGCTGGCCTCTAGGTTTTTTGGGCAAAAGAGCTCGCTAGGCTAAAGCCAATGTTCAAATTCGCCAAATTGTTATTTTCTATTGCCGCCCTGCTGATTCTTGCAGGGTGTAGCTCCGCTTCTGAAAGTGTCACGCAGACAACACCAAAAACTGCCGTTAGTGATGCAGCCACATTTGTGTCGCTCAATCCAACAGCAACTGAAATACTCTTTGCTATCGAATCAGGAGATCAGGTGTTGGCGGCAGACGCTTATAGCGACTACCCAACACAAGCCCCAAGTGATGAAGCTTTAGACGCGTTCAACCCCAGTTTGGAAAGAATTCTTGAATACCAGCCAACACATGTGGTGCTCGGGGTTCCGAACCCTGAAGTCTCTGAAGCGCTTGAAAACAATGGCATCACAGTTCTCGTCCAACCAACGCCAGCTAGTCTTGTTGAGGTATACCAAAACATCAATGAGCTGAGTCTTGCCTCAGACAAAGTTGCTCAGGGCGACTCACTGGTCGAGGGAATCCAATCAAAGGTAGCATCTGTTGCCAAAGCTTTGAAAGACATCCAGGGTCAAACGATTTATCATGAAGTTGCATCGGGTGAGTCGAACCAGGGTTACTACACCAGCTACGAAGAAACCTTTATTGGAGACATCTATCAACAATTGGGACTGACCAACATTGCAAATGCAGCAGACCTTGATCAAGGATTGATAGATCCTGAAACAGTCCTGGCTGAAGACCCCGAGATAGTGATTGTCAATTCAGCATCAGGTTTCGGAGCTCCAAACGCTGACATCGTGGCTGGTCTAATTGAGCGCCCAGGCTGGGCGGATATGGCTGCTGTGAGAGCTAATGCTGTTTATGTGGCGGATAGCGATTTGGCTTCAAGAGGTGGTCCCAGACTAGTTGAATACCTTGAGTTCTTAGAAGGAAACTTGTCTTAGTGACGCAGCCAGTAAAGGCCTCACTCTTTGGCGTTGCAGTAGCCATCATTGTTGGTGTTTTGGGGTTGTTCTTCGGGGCTGCTGATATTGAAGCTGCTGAGGTGTTGAAGCATCTAGGTTCTGTCATTGGATTGAGCGATTCGCTTGAGGCGCCAACTGACACAATTCTTAGTCACTTGAGAGCACCAAGAGTCCTGCTTGGCCTTTTAGTTGGTGCTGCACTTGGAGCATCTGGGGCTAGTTATCAAGGAGTATTTAGAAACGAGCTCGCAGATCCATACCTGCTAGGTGTGTCCGCCGGCGCTGGTTTAGGGGCAACAGGCATTCTCGTGCTTGTCGATGATCCAAGTAATTGGATGGTCGTTATCACGGCCTTTGCTGCGTCTCTATTCGCTGTTGGCATAGTTACAGCGGTTGGTAAAGCTTCAGGCAACTCAGCAGCTAGCTTGCTGCTGGCAGGTGTGGCAGTAGCGGCGTTTGCAGGCTCAGCCCAAACAGCGCTGATGGCTCGCAATCGAGATGCGAGCGATGAAGTATTTTTCTGGATCGTTGGGGGTTTAGTAACTAGCGGGTGGGGAGAGGTTCTAATACTTGCTGTGGTTGGCCTACCTGCATTAGCTGCGCTGGTTCATCTGAGCTCTGGATTGGATGTCTTGAGGCTGGGAGAGTCTCAGGCTCAATATTTGGGTCTTGACGTGCGACGCTATCGGAGCGTAGTGATCGTTGCGGCAACTCTGCTCACAGCCTCCTCCGTCGCTGTCGCTGGCCTGATTGGTTTTGTCGGTTTGGTAGTGCCACATATGGTGCGGATAGCGATGGGTGTAACTTATCGCCACCTTGTTCTGTTGAGTGCTATTTGGGGTGCTGCATTCTTGAGCATTGCCGATACATTTGCCCGATCGTTTTTTGAAACTCCGTTACCAGTTGGAATCATCACCGCAGCAGTTGGCGGACCATTCTTTGCCTTTATCCTCATGAGATCATCATCGAAGGCAGCTCTATGACTCTTCAGCTCAGCAACGTCACAGTCGAAAGAGATGGCGTCGAAATAATCAAAGACCTCACTGCTAGCTTTGGTGAAGGTCTTCACGTAGTTGCTGGTCCGAACGGCGTTGGCAAGAC
>JAHDFH010000057.1 GCA_020628305.1 Acidimicrobiales bacterium
TAACAAGGTAGCCGTACCGGAAGGTGTGGCTGGATCACCTCCTTTCTAAGGAGTGGCCGAAATCGTTCATTCAATTTGAGTGCAACGAGGTCGGCTATGACTAGTTGACACACGCTGTCAGTTAATTTATTAACACATTCTCTCTTTCGCTTTGAAGTAGCTAGCAATCCTCAGCCAATGGCTGAGGATTTTGGCGTTTTGTGGAGTCCTTCACAGGTGGCGCAATGGATACATTTCAATCAAGTCAGCCCAAAGTTTCGGCTGCGCAGGTAGATCGAGCGCTCGAACGGTGGCAGCAACTTTCTAATTACCTCTGGAAGCAGGTGGGTAAGGGGACTCTCAGGGACTGCTTTCCTGATAGATCTCTTCCGGTAGATGCACTCGACACACTCAACCTTCTTGTGGAAGCTGCTTATGACGCTCAGGAGTTTGTCGACGAGGGACCTACCATTGAAGCCCTTAGAGCTGTGTCGGACTACTACCTCAAGGCCTTCGGTACGTACCCGCAAGGTTTTACCACCAGGGTGCATGTCGAAGGCACGCCACTTCAGCAGCCACACGAGCGCGCTCGAAGAAGATAGCCGTTATTCAGGCAACAAGTTTAGATTTGGTCTAGATTATCCAGGTCGAAAGGCTATGAATTGTCAAGCACTTATGCTCGTGATAGGAACCCAGTGCCCCTTGGGGTGCGGGACCTTGCGCACCATTGGGAGAACGTTATCGATGACCTGCGAGACCACTACCCAGAATTGCGTCATCTTGTCATCAAGACAATGGAAACTGAGGTTGAAAAACTGAGGAAGGCGAGGGTCGAGGGGGACATGGAAGGGGTAAGGAGGCATGCGGCTGAATTGATGAGCATCTACCGGCGTCACTTTGGAACCTCACTCCGGCAAAGCGATAGAGTTCGGTGGGACCTCGATTGTTTAACTCCAGGAACTCCAGCGTTCACTCGGCTGGTCCAAACGCGTTCTCGTTAGACCAGGTATTTGCGTTCTTTAGAGCGTGCACATTCAGAGTTTCGTTTGACCAATGAGGGTAAAGTATCACTTGAGCGTTAGTTGAGTTAAAAATGATTCCAGTAACAAAACCCTTTCTCCCGCCACGAAAGTCTTATGAGGTGTACTTGGACGAAGTGTGGGATCGTAACTGGCTGACCAATAACGGACCACTTGTAAACAAGTTGGAGATGGAGTTAAAAGATCGACTTGGTCTCCAACATCTGCTCTACGTATCAAACGGAACTATAGCTCTTCAACTAGCAATCAAAGCTCTCGAGCTTGAAGGTGAGATTGTTACCACACCATTTTCCTACGTCGCTACCACCAGCAGTATCGTTTGGGAAGGTTGCCGACCGGTCTTTGTAGATATCGATCGAAGAACTTTGAACCTTGATCCATCAAAAATAGAGGATGCTCTAACGAAAGATACGGTGGCAATCCTAGCCACCCACGTCTTTGGAAATCCCTGTGATGTGGAAGCGATAGAGGCCATTGCAGAGCGTCATGGTCTGAAGGTTATTTACGATGCTGCCCATGCATTCGGAGTTGAACATAACGGGCGAAGCCTATTTTCATACGGTGATGTCAGCGCTACAAGCTTTCACGCAACCAAACTTTTCCATACCATCGAGGGTGGAGCAGTGTTTGCTCGAGATGCGCAAGTACTTCGCAAAATGGCTTTGCTGCGCAATTTCGGTCACACATCAGCGACTTCCTTCGCTGGTGTAGGAATCAACGGAAAAAACTCGGAGTTTCACGCTGCGATGGGTCTCAGTAACTTGCCACATATCGATGAGGTACTTGCTAGACGCAAACAGCAGTACTGTCTTTACCGAGAAATGTTAGATGATGTCGAAGCATTGACCTTTCAGCATCTTGTGGACGAAGATCACTACAACTACGCCTACATGCCTGTCTTGTTTGAAACTGAATCTGTCCTGATGCAAGTTATTGATCAACTTGACAGGAACCATGTGCAAGCTCGAAGATACTTTTACCCAAGTCTGTCATCGCTTGATTATGTTGATGCAGGCCCAACCCCGGAGTGCGACTTCGTCGCAGATAAAGTTCTGTGTTTGCCTCTCTTCCATGATTTGCGGGACTCTGAGATCGAAATGATAGCGAGACTAATAAAGCGTGTCGTGCGGTATGGCTGAGGTCAAAAAAGTGGCTGTATTTCCATGCGGCTCAGAAGTTGGCCTTGAAATTGCACGAGCTTTGAAACATTCAGCCCACTTTGAAGTGCAAGGCTGGAGTAGCGTCTCTGACTACGGATCCATCGAGTTCGACAACTACCACGATGGGGTCCCGTTCTATGATTCTCCTGAGTTTCTTGGTTATATAGCGAAGTGTGTTAGGGACTTCGAAATCGACTACTTAATACCAGCGATGGACGATGTTGGATATGTCTTGGCAGCAGCTGAACAAGGGATTGATTGTGAAATTGTTTATCCATCAGCAGAGGTGGCTGAGATTCTGAGACGAAAATCATCCATGTATAAGGCTTTGGGTTCGGTAGTTCGTACGCCCAGGGTGTTTCAAGCAAGCACAGTTACAGAGGACGCTCTGCCATTGTTTGCTAAGCCCGACATCGGTTATGGTTCGCGAGGTGCACGGCCCATCACAACCATGGCCGAACTTGGCCAGCACCCAGACAAAGAACTCATTATCACCGAGTTCCTGCCTGGCAATGAGTACACCGTCGATTGTTTCTCAGACAAAGATGGGAAAGTTCTCTTTGCAGGTTCTCGCATGCGAAACCGAGTCCGAATGGGAATCAGCACCTCAACAAAAACAGTGAAGATCCCAGAGCTAGAGTCCTGGGCTGGCAAGATTTCAGAGGCTTTGGGAATGTCTGGCGCATGGTTTTTCCAGGTGAAAGAGAATTCTGACGGAGAGCCAGTACTTCTTGAAGTAGCAGGACGTATCGCAGGTTCGATGGCCCTTTATCGTGGCCTTGGAATCAACTTCATCTTGCTAGATCTCTTCCAACGGTCGGGTGAAACGGTTGATGTAACGATGCCTAACATTGAGTCAGTGCGGCTGGAGCGGGCGCTCACTACTAAGTTAGTAGCGGACCTAAAGTACACAGACGTTTACGTTGATTACGACGATTGCCTGATTATTAGAAATTCAGTCAACGTTGATGTTGTGGCTTTTCTATTCAAATCGATTCGAGACGGTAAATCAGTTCACCTCATAACCAGACATAGCGGCGATCTCCAGCAAAGCATAAGTAGCTTTCGTTTAGAGGGTCTCTTCGATAGTGTGATACATTTGACTGATCCCAACCAGTCAAAGAGCGATCATATCAACGCTGAATCTTCGATATTCATTGATGATTCTCACGCTGAACGGACCGAGGTGGCGAGAGCGCTGGATATTCCTGTGTTTGCGCCTGACGCAGTGAACATGCTCATATAGAGCGGATTCGCTGTTGTCATGCGACTCGTACCTTAAAAGTGTTAGGCTCGTGGTATCACTATCTGTAATTGTTGGATGGCAGCTTAATGAAGGTTTCGATTCTAACCCTGGCATACAACCATGAACGGTTCATAAAGCAATGTCTTGAAAGCATTGTGGTCCAGGAGACCGACTTCGACTTTGAAGTGCTGGTGCATGACGACGCCTCGAGTGACGGGACAGTGGAAGTAATCCGGGAAGTTTCTGAGCGCTATGACGTGCCGGTGCGACTAGTTGAACAGCAAGAGAATCAATACAGTCTGGGTAGACGCAACTTACTGTTTCGAAACTTGTGGCATCTTGCGAGTGGCGAATATATCGCTCTCTGCGAAGGCGACGATTACTGGACAGACCCACACAAGCTCCAGAAACAGGTTGAGCTTATGGACAATAATCCGAGTTTGGCTCTGTGTTTTCATCCTGTCGAACTTGTTGGGGAAGGGAAGGGACGTTTCCCCGAAGGGGCTGATCAGAGCCAGTTCACTTTACAATCGTTAGCTGAGCGCAACTTTATTCAAACCAACTCGGTTCTCTATCGTCGCTTAGAGTCTTACGACGACTTCTCTACACGCGATTTCACACCCGGGGATTGGTATCTGCACTTGTTTCATGCCAGAGCCGGCGATATCGCCTTTATTGATGAAACTATGGCGGCTTATCGTATCCACGATCAAGGGGTTTGGTATGGAGCGAAGCAAGATGCCGATAGCTTCTGGATCGTCAACGGCCCCTTTCAACTTGCCCTCTATGAAGAGCTTCTCAAGTTGTTCGCTGATGATGTTGATCTGATTGCTTCTATAAGCCAAAACCTTCATGGTGCCATGAGTCGTCTTGAGAGTTTGGACGCCGAAGACCCAAGTTGGCTGCAAAGCAAGATTAGTGACTACCCTGTTGCTAGCGAAGCTTTGCTGCGCTGGCGGTCTGAGTCTTTAGCTACTCAGAGCGAGGACTTCGACTTTTTGCAGCAGCAGCTGACTAACCTGGAGGGCGAAAACAAACGGCAGTTGGAAGATATTGAACAGCTGCAAACTCTGTTGCGCAACAGAGTGGCTGACGTCGAATCGCTCAGAGACGTAGTAAAGGATCAACGGCTGAAAAACGAGCATCTAGTAGCTGAGATTGCAGATCTGCAATCAACGATGGCACATCAGAGCGAAATCTTGAACAGCATTCTAGATTCTAAGCCATGGGCATTTAGAAACAGGTTGGCTTCGCTGACTGGCAGGCAAGTCATCGACGGCCGTAGCGTGAGAGATGGGGAAGAATGGTGAAGATTGCTACACGTGGAGAAGTAACCTATGAGCGTGGGTTATGGTCCGTCGTGATGCGTACCTCGGGCGAGGACTTTCTACTTCTCCGGGACGCTGTCTACTCGGTTGCAGCACAAAGCTATGAACGGAAAGAAATTGTTCTGACTTATCAGCGCACTGATAAGTTTTCGAGAGCTCACCATGACGAGTTTTCTGAAAATCTCCGGAAGCTCATTGAGGCGCTCGAAGGTTTATTGCCGATAACTTTACTGGAAGTTGACCCAGACGAGGACAGAACCTACCCGTTGAAGATAGCTAAGGCTCAAGCATCTGGTGAGTTCCTTTCGTTTCTTGACTATGACGACATTTTCTACCCTTACATGGGGCAAGTCCTGATCGATCGTATGAGCGAGACGGGATCAAATTTTGCTTACGGTAACAGCATCGTTGTCATGCAAGACGTGTGTGATACTGATGCCGGTTCTTTCACTTACACTGACAGCAAGTTTAAGCTTTACGGCGAAGAGTTCGGTTTCCTGAAACTTCTGGTCGACAATTACATTCCAATTAATACTTATGTGCTGCGAGTAGCCGAGTTCAGCGACGTAGATTTTGATCTTTCGATTGAGCTAGCGGAAGACTGGGATTACCTTCACAGCCTGGTAAGAACTGGCCGTTTGAACCCCAGCTATCTTGATATCGATGTTTCTGAGTACAGAAAGCGTAATAATCAAACTCAGACACACAACCCAGCGCTTGAGCGGACTTGGAACGACAGTCGAGAGCGAATCTTCAAGAAGATAGCTGCTACTGATTTTGTTATCCCAGGCGAAGAGATAAATGACTTTAGAATGAAGTGGATAGAGCAGCAGGAGCAACTCTCTCACGTCGGCGGCGAGCTTCATCGCTTGACCGAGCGAAACCGGCTGAATGAGGAGCACCTGAGAGAGCTCCAGGCGTTTGTAGAGAAGCCGGCTATTCGGTACCCAAGAGCTTTGGTGTCTCGGGTAAAGCGACTGCTAGGTCAGCTGCGCTTGAGTTCCTAATCGAGAGGTAAGTAGTCCAAGCTGCAGCTCGACGCCCTTTGTACCGTTTGTAGCTCGAAATCCTCGTTCGTGATTCTGTACATGAAAGCCTCTGGGAAGCTAGCTTCTATGCACGCACTTTGATCCTCGTCAGTCAGGATGTAGCTTGTCACGTTGATCGGGTTGGGACGGTTTTGCAGTAGCCCATCATGGGTGAATCGAAGTGAGATCAGCAAAAGACACGCTTGGAAGACATAAGATAGAAGCTTGAGATCAGGTTTGTCCAGCTTCTCTAGGCTGACGAAGGCCACTGAGGCGAGAACCATGGGGATAAACAACCAATAGCGAAGGATCCAACTGCCTGGCGACATCGCCACTAGAGCTACCGCAGCGCCGAGGACAGCTACTTTACCCACTAGTCGTTTGGATCTAGTCCTAACCAATGTAACGAGAATAAGAGAGCTCCAAAAGAGAAGGTTAAGTACCATAAAGCCGCCCATCTTAAATGAACGACTGTCAGCTGTCTGACGATTGCTTTGATCTACGCTAAACAGCTGTCCTGAATTGTCGGAGTATAGATCTATCTCTAAGACTGAGTAAGCGAATAGCTTGTAGATCGGCTCGCCCCTCAGCGCTACAGGGATTGCTGCAAGGTCTGTCTGTGAGGAGTTGAGCGACTGCGTTCGGGAGTCAGGCCCATCAAACTGCACAGCACCGAACAAATCCACGCTTTGGGGATAGAAGGGGTTCTGGTGGGCGACGAGGTTCTTCGAATAGCTGAAGGTGGTTATCAGCAACAATACAAGGCAGAAACCATACGTTCTCAGAAGCTTTTTGCTGAATTTGTACTCATTGACCCAGTACAGAACCACCACCATTGCGATGCACAGCAGGGCGTAAACTCCAACAATGTTGTACTTTGAGTTAGCAGCGATGCCTCCGAAAAGAAAAAACAGGAAAAGATCTCTCTTTTGAAAGCGCTTGTTGTCGAGTACATCAAATAGTACTAGGAAGGCAAGGCTGAGGAAAACATTCGTAGCAAGGTCTATATAGGACTTATAAGAGTGGATTAGGATTAGTGGAACAGAGAGCAGAGATAGTGTAATTTTCCATGGGTGTAGCTGATAGCGTCTGGATACGTACGCAACGAAGAATATTAGGCAACTAACGTTTAACAGGTTTGCAAATCTTGGATCTCCGCCAAGTCGCCACAATATCCCTTGCACCAGGTTCATTAAGAGTGGGAAACCATCGAATCTGTTCTCAAGAAAGGGTTCGATTGTGTAGCCGTCTGGATAGATGTTGGCGAGCTTGCTCGCAAAGGGGAGATGGTAAGCTCTCGCATCCCAGGAAAAGTCGAACTGGACCAGGGCTCTCCTGATTATGAGGGCAAACGCCACAATGGATAGAAGATTGGGATAGGTGTTTGGATCCTTTACTGATCTGGTGAGAGTCTGCTTTGTCAGATTTTTGAACTTCGGCATAATAGTACAGGTGAATCTTTCGTGGCGAGGGAAGTTTGTAGCCTACATTGGGCAGCGTTACGCAGTAGAGATCCTAGCAATTTCTGGCTTCGCTGGCGAGAAGGGGACTGTTGTGAATGATAGGCTCTGGCTGTGCTGGTTCCGTTTCAGATTATCTTGTACAACTCCTCTAGGTTTATTCCAAAGCTCCTTAAATCCTTTGCAGCTCTTGAGCTAGGCGAACACAGGGTGGAGATACGGTTTCGTGATCAGAGCCCTGAGCAAACTGAAGTGGACCTCAGTCGTAAGGTGATTGAAGACTTTGACTTTCCCGATGGTGTTGGTTTCGCATACTCTCAGGGTAAGAACCTTGGGTTTGGTGCTGGACACAATCGGATCAACTCAGAGCTTGGAAATGGTGAAGACTTCTTTATCATCAACCCTGACGGTATGGTCATGTTTGACTTTGTCACACAGTTCATGCAGTTTTTGACTGATCATGAAAGCAACGAGTGGGCAATTCTCGAGGCGTCTCAGTTTCCGGCAGAGCATCCTAAGCGCTTTGACCCTGAGTCTTTCGAAACTAAGTGGAGCTCTGGAGCGTGTTGTTATATCAATGCTGATTTCTTTAAAGAGGTAGGCGGTTTCGATGAGAACATCTTCATGTATTGCGAGGATGTGGACTTGTCGTTTGCTGCGCGATCGAAAAACTTACAGATTTTGCACATGCCACAGGTCAAGTTTGTTCACATTACTCAGGATCTCGATGCCGGTAAGGATCGTACATTCGAACGCATACACTCCCAGGCTGGCAGCTTGTATCTACGGCACAAATGGGCCACCATGGAACTGGTGGACGAGTATGACTCATTGATCGTTAACCAAGATGGCTATGCCGAGGTTAGGAAACTGTTTGAATCTATGTCTGCAGGCGTAGGCGCTGGGCCCCGGATCGCTAGCAACGATTTGAACGACTTCTTTGTAGGAACTGAGTTCGCCGAGCATCGCTGGTAGTGGCCTTGTAGCCTCTCCGGAAGGGGCGCCCGCTATAGCGGAACGCAGAAGTCCCTTCTTCTAGTGCTCTAAGACAGTTTAGTTATTCGAAGAGAAAGTGCGTGGCCAGTTCAATCTTGCGGCTGTTGGGTAGCTTTGCCCGAGTGACGGCTCTGAGCGGTATCTGATACTCTCGTGGCATAGGCGGACATAAGGGGAAATAAATGTTTAAAGGCGGATTTAGGCTCGTAGCGCTCGTAGTTGCAGCGCTAGCGATGGTGTTTGGATCAGCAGCACTTGCTACAGCTGACGGAGTTGCTAGCGAATCGAAGACAGCAGGGCACGAGACATCTTCGGCTCATGCAAGTTCTGACACAGGTCATGTCAACTCGGCGGCGCATACTAAGCCAACTTGCCATATCTATTCTGCGGCCCATGATAAAGCTGATGCTGGTAGCAAAAGTGAGTTGTGCAGCCAACGTAAGACTGAGGCAGTAGACAAATCAGACAAAGTGGATGAAGTTCGGCAAAACACCTCCGAAGGAGCTAAGACTGCGGACAAAGTGGTAGAACTTCCAGCAGAAGCAAAGGCAGAAGTGGTCAAAGGCATCGACAAGGCTGAGGCCGTAAAAGACGCAGTCGTCAAACAACCGGCTTATGCTGGCTAATTGGACTCATTCGCACTTAAGTTAGTGACTGATACTAGATTAAAGCTTGATGTTCAAAAAGTTACTTATTGTAGTGGTAGCGGCCCTAACGGTCGCTGCTGCTGTTTTCCTAATTAGGGAGCGAGATAGTAACCAGGTGGTGAGCGTCATTCTAGAGCAATCTAGTATTGAAGGAGCTCAATCTGAACCAGACTTCGACAGCGGTAATGGTCGGGTGTCGGTGTCTGCCACTCCCGCTTTCATAGCCACGGCTAGTCCTGACGTAGAGACAATAGTGGTACACGCTGAAGCAGACAATACCAGCGAAGAGGTAGCGGAACTGGCAAATCCAACGCTCAACGAAGGGCCCCTGGTTCTTTCCGTTGTCGGTATACCAGCGAGCGAATCTGACTGGATCAACGTTCAGCTACCAATCCGACCTAACGGCTCTACTGGCTGGATACAGGTCGATCAAGTTGATCTGGCCTTTACCGACTTCAGACTCGTGGTTGATAGAGGCGAACATCAACTAACCGTATATGAGGCTGGTCAGGTTAGCAAGACGTTTGAAATTGCAGTAGGAACAGGGGACACGAAGACCCCTGTGGGGGAATTCTTCATCACCGAACTACTCCAAACGCCAGACCCGGACGAAAGCGCGTATGGACCATATGCGTTCGGTCTTTCTGGGTTCAGTAATGATCTCGAAGAGTTCAACGGCGGCAATGGGGTAATCGGGATTCACGGAACGAATGACCCGGACTCCATCGGATCTGATGTGTCACACGGCTGTGTTCGCTTACATAACGAGGACATTGTGGAACTGCGAAACCTTTTACCGCTAGGCACCCCGGTCACAGTCATCTGATTCAGTACCGTACAACTTCGGAAAAGTGTTTCCCGCTAATAGCCACGAGATGCCTCCTTGTGCAGAGTAGCCTTAAGGCATGGATCTGCACCAATTCATTTCGACACCCAAGAGTCCTTCGGGTTCTGAACCTCCGGAGCACTCGCCTGATGTGGTTGTGATCACGTGCGCTGATGCCAGGGTTAAACTACAGGAACTATTGCCGGGACTCTCAACCTTTGAGATCCGAGTCGCTGGGAACTCGGTTAGTCCGGGAGCATTGTCCAGCATTAACTATGCAGTGGCCCACTTAGGAGTCCAACAAGTTCTTGTCTTAGGTCACACAAGCTGTGGAGCAGTGGGTGCTTGGTGTGATGGTATTGCTGACCAACACCTTCTTGATTTTATCAAACCGATTGAGACGGTGATGTCAGCTGCTGGCTACCGTCCAACTTCCTTTGAGAGCCCAACGCAGGCTGCTGCGGCAAACGCAATTGGACAAGCTGAGCTCATCATGAACTCTGATTCAAGAGTGGGGGAGATGATCAAAGAAGGGTCGGTTCAGGTGTTAGCCGCTGTTGCGGATATCTCGGCAAGCTCTCCCACAATACTGCCAGCATCAAGCCTTATCTGAGTTTCTAGAGCCGTCAAGCGGCTCAGAATAGGCACGATGGCCCAATAGCGGCATTGTTTGTCTCCGCCAGCCTCAATAAATTGCTAATTTTTACGATCATTACATAGAGGAGTAATGTCTCGTCGCGGATGGAGGGTCTAGCTTGCTGGGCTGCGGTGGCGAAATTTGCAAAGGTTAGGCCGTGTCTAAAAAACAAAAAACCATATTTGGAGTACTCGGAGGAGCAGGACTGCTGTCATTGCTCATAATTGGGTACAGCTATTTCTTTCAGAATACAGATTTGGAGGTGTTCGCTCTGGATGGCGAAGCGCTTGCCGAAGCTGTTGAAGATGGAGCAGAGCTAGAAGTACACCTCCTGGAAGACACCAATGGTGACGACATCATCAAAGTTCTTGACGCAGAGCTAGAGCTGCGCGGCGACCAGTATGCGGTTGTGGCAACGGAAAGATCACGTAAGCTTGCGAAGGTTTCCTCACTACGTGTGTGCGTTGATCACGATAATCAGGCGCTCGACTGCTCTGGTGAGATAATTGAAGACGACGAGACTCCTGACCGTACCTCCTGTGCAACTTCTCCTGTCGGATCTCGTCATACCTTCTTTGGAGCGAAGATGACCTTCTTCGCTGATGTATCGTGTTCAGAATCAGCTCCTCCTCTCCTAGCTTTTGCTGCAAACGATGCGGCCCTCACTTATGATGGTGGGGTTTTTACTCTTCCTGGGGGCGAGACTGTCGATCTCACAGCCTTGATCAATGAAGCAATCGCCAATGGTGACTTTGACGGAGGACCCTTGAATATTCAAGAGGGTGATGTGTTCATAACCGGAGCGGATGATCAAACCCTGACTCTGGCAGGTAATACTCTCACCATTCTTGATGGTAACTCGGTTGATCTTTCAGGTGCAGGGTCAGATGATCAGGTAATTGCCGCTGAACTTGTTGGAACTGAGCTGGTTGTTTCGCTCGAAGATGGCGGAACAGTTACTGTGGATCTTGTTTCTATCGACACAGACACCGATGATCAGACGCTCACGCTGAACACCAACACACTTACCCTTGGAAACGGCGATGCAGCAGATTCTGTTATCGACTTGACCCCATACCTCGATGACACCGACACGTTCGCAGAGTTGGCGTGTGCTGCAGATGAACTTATCTACTGGGATGGAACCAGCTGGCAGTGTGTGGATGTCAATAATTTTGAAACCCTCACTTCGATTGCTGCAGATGTTGCAGCTCAGACCGTTAGCTACACCGATGAACTAGGCAACGTCACAACGCTTGCAATTCCAGATCTTGAAACACTGACAGTTCTTAACAATACACTTGCAACCGGCCAGATTATCGGTACTTACACAGATGAAGATGGCGTCGCTGTCGATATCTACGAGACTGTAACAAGTCTTGTTTATAACAACGATCAGACCTTTACTTACACAGCTGAAGATGGCACTGTCACGGTTCTGGATATTACAGAAGCTGAAACGTTAACGCTCTTGACCAACACAATCGCCGGAAACCTGATTGCTACTTATACAGATGAGGATGGCAACACCTTTGATGTGAATGAGACCATCACAAGTATTGTTGTAGATGAAACCGGTCAAACAGTAACATACACAGCTGAAGATGGGTCAAGTGCGGTGATCGACTTCACAGCTCTTGAAACTCTTACATCAGTCAACTCGTTAGTGTCCGGTAACACCATTGCCACCTATACCGATGAAGACGGCAACACAGTGAACATTGATGAAACTGTTACTTCTGTTGCTATCGATGCGGCGGCACAAACAGTTACCTATACCGATGAAGCTGGTAACGACTCTGTGATTGATTTCACAGCACTAGAAACACTTACGACCGTGACAAACACAGTCGCTGGCAATACCATTGCTACCTATACCGATGAAGATGGCGTCTCATTTGACATCAATGAAACAGTAACGTCCGTTGCCGTTGATGTTGCGGCACAAACAGTTACTTATACCGATGAGGCAGGCAACGACACGGTTATAGATATAGCTGCACTTGAGACACTTACGACCGTGACGGATCTCATTGATGGAAACCAGATTGCTACGTATACCGATGAAGCTGGCAACACGTTTGCAATTGACGAGACAGTTACTACGTTAACTGATAACGGTAACCAGACCTTCACCTTCACAAACGAGGCAGGTGACTCGGTAGTAATAGACATCACGGAGTTGGAGACGCTTACCCTTGTCACCAACACAATCGACGGAAACCGTATTGCTACATATACCGATGAGGACGGCAACACCTTTGATATTGATGAAACAATTACTTCGGTATCAGTTGACAACGCTGCGCAGACAGTTACTTACACAGACGAAGCGGGTAATGACACCACATTCAACATTGCTGACCTCGAGACTCTAACCTCAGTAACAAACGTCATCGACGGTAATCGTATCGCTACCTACACAGAT
>JAHDFH010000058.1:0-364 GCA_020628305.1 Acidimicrobiales bacterium
TTTCTACCGAGGCGTTTCGAACGCTTAGTGCACTACCTTATCCCAGGCACAGCCGTCATCTGCTTTACGAAGGCGTTCCAACCATTGCTCGTGAGCGTCTAACTCGTCTGCATTTGCAAACACCTCTTTTAGCTGGCTGATATCCACCTGAGAGGAAATATCGACGGCCACTGCTCCTGCAGCCGAGTCCTGATCGAGTGACAAGGCCGTTTGACCGCCGGTCATAACTAAGTACACGTCAGCCAGAATTTCTGAATCCAGAAGAGCGCCGTGCAGTGTTCTGTGAGAGTTATTAACCCCGAGGCGTTTGCATAAGGCATCCAGGTTATTACGTTGCCCCGGGAATTGTTTTCGTGCCATGGCC
>JAHDFH010000058.1:452-12658 GCA_020628305.1 Acidimicrobiales bacterium
CGAGAAACCCGACGTCAAAATCTGCGTTGTGGATGATCAGCTCAGCGCCTGCCAAGTAGTTTTGTAGCTCATCCACGATTTCAACAAACCGCGGCTTGTCGATGAGGAATTCATTCGTGATGCCGTGAACAGCCATGGCACCGGCGTCTATCTCGCGATCTGGCTGCAAGTATAAATGCAGGTTGTTTCCGGTCAGTCGCCGGTTCTGCATTTCGACACAACCGATTTCTATGATTCGATGCCCGCTCTTGGCATCTAGACCAGTAGTCTCAGTATCAAGAACTACTGTTCTACTACCTGCTATGTGTCCACTCATTTTAAATCTAATACTCAAAATAATTATTCCAATCACAGAGATACTTGTATTGAAGACAAGGAAATTTGTGAATATTGTGCAAACAGTATTTTTCTGCTTTCCACACTAAATTGTAATGTACAAAAAATGCTGCACAACAAAATCATTCATTGCTAGAGATGGTGAGCTTTTCTCTAGACTCCATGACACGCAAGCTGGTAGACCTCCACTCTACTATCCAACCGTTTTTATCGCTAGGTCCATTGTTTAAATGGGGCAAATGCTATGCGCCAACAGCGTCGAGAGGGGCAAGTTCAACAATCACGAGAACAGAAGCCTCACCCATCCCAAATACCCGAGCGTCATCAAATGATGGCATTGAAATTCACTGAATCTACTGCGGCCTACCTCCCCTTTAGTATTACGATCATACCCTACGGGAAATTGCGCGGAAGATGCAGACTCTGCGAGCCTAGGAGATCTTCTTAAGACGAGATTTGAGCGTTCCGGACATAAAATTGGTCAATCCACGGCGCTTTGAACAAGCTGTCATCGAACTCGCAGTCTACAAGGCGTTTTCTTTCATTGGAATGAAGCTCGCTCCATCTTCCTCGTCGTCGATTTGCGCCAATCTACACGCCAAATATCCTCGATTTCCAAGCCTTCAGGGCTCCTGAAATGTTTTCGTACGTAACGACCATCTGAGACTACCTACATTTTTCATTATCAAGACTTTATAAATTCGAACCACTTAAAAATCATGAATGGGGGTATGCCGAAGCTGTTCTTTTATTGTTTGAGAGCATTCTCTATGGGCAAACAAATATGTTGCCCAACATATTTGTTGTGTTATACTTCAAGCCGTGAACACAATAGACATAATCGCAAACGATACTCAAGCTCGTGAAGCTATTGAAACCATCTCAAAGATAGACATTGCGCTTTCTTCTGAGTCTGCTCTACAGCTGCTGGTTAATGGACTGCCGACGAAAGCTGTAGAAAGTCTGCGCAGAGTCTTCCAAGTTGAGCGAAAGGACATTAGCGAACAACTGGGTCGATACGAACAAGCAAGAGCAGGAGCACCCGATGATCTCCTCAATCACGCCACAAACGATCATCGTGCGATTTTGATAGCTGCACGTGTCGCACGGGGTTTATCACAAAAAGAACTCGCTAGGATGCTAGGTTTGCGTGAGCAACAAATTCAACGGTACGAGGCCGAGCGCTACAGATCGATTAGCTTTTCAAACTATCAGAAATTCGCGCTAGTACTCGGCTTAGAGCTATCAGTGAAACCGAGCACCTGGCGTCCCGACGTTTGGAATTTGCTAGAAGAAAGAGTAGATCCTTCTGACGCTCGCAAGGTTTTGCGCCATGCGAAAGTTAATGGTTGGTTTGAAAAAAATCCGATAAGCGAAGAAGATGGCATCAGCCAGTTGAAACGTATGGTCGCT
Source organism: Acidimicrobiales bacterium (assembly GCA_020628305.1). Taxonomy (GTDB): domain Bacteria; phylum Actinomycetota; class Acidimicrobiia; order Acidimicrobiales; family SZUA-35; genus JAHDDW01. Next base: position 2,202 of record JAHDFH010000058.1, read on the forward strand.
GAACACAAGACCCGTCACGGGTTGCCATCATTATTACGCACTGGTTTAAACGTCCATGATCTTTCAAGTGATTGGAAGCTTCTCGCATGGAAAGCTCAGGTGGGAAGGAAAGCGGAAAGAGCAATGTCTAAGCGAGATCAGAGCTTCGATCCGTTGGACGCTAAATGGTTGCTCGATTTGATCAAGTTAAGCTCATTAGATGATGGGCCAAGTCAAGTATCTTCGATGTTACTGAGAAAGGGAATTATTCTTGTTGTAGAGCCGAAAATAGCAGGAATGTCCTTAGATGGGGCTGCGTTTCTAGTCGATGGAGTGCCAACAATCGGCTTGACGCTACAACGAGACTATATAGACAATTTTTGGTTCACGTTATTGCATGAGTTAGCTCATGTATTTCTCCACAGGCATGGACTCGCGTCTGGCTTTTTTGATGAATTTGGCTGCGATGATAGCAATGAAGTTGATTTGGACGAGATAGAGTGTGAGGCAAACGACTTTGCATCCGAGATTTTAATTCCTAGCGAAAAGTGGAAGAGATCTCCTGCACGAATTTCAAAGACTGCTGCACCCGTGGAGAAGTTTGCCGCAAAGCTGGGAATACATCCGGCAATAGTATTTGGCCGAATTCGTTATGAAAGAAAGGACTTTTCTTTGTTCGCGAAACGAATTGGCACGGGGAAAGTTCGTAAACAATTCGCCGATTTCAAACAGGAAGATAGCCTTTGATTAAAGTAGATAAACCAATGTACGTGGCCAGCCATAGACTTAAAGCGGGCGAAGCGCTAGGGGCATCAAAGACGGCTTCGGACATCAACAAATTTGTCTTGAATAGATTCATTGTGCCGCCTAAAGAGCAGCGAAATGAGAGCGGCCAGCTTAATCTACTGTGTGAAGAGAGTGGTCAAATGCTAGGTATAGACCTTGACTCGGGATGGAGTGGGCGTACAGTTTTACTTGATTGTCGGTATTTAGTTGATGAATTTGATCAAGCGTCTGGGTCAGATTGGTTGACATCTATATTTGCAGCCGCTCGTCGAATTGGCATTAACGCTATTCCGGTATTGAAAACAGATGATTTGCTTGGCGAGCGTGGAGACGCTTATAAACATGTACTGCCGGAAAACAGTACTTTAAAGCTGATTCTTTGTCTTGATGAGAACTGCCTAGATTCGGACATGATTGGGCCCGTCAACAAGGCACTTGAGTTGGCTGGATTGTCGCATGCGGATTGTGGGGTAATTATGGATTTCAGCAGTGCTGATTTTTCCGATGTAGAGACTGCAGCTGGAGTTTTGCAGGGCTCCCTTGAATTAGTACAAGAATTCGGCGCGTGGCACCATATATCCTTTTGTAGCTCGTCTTATCCAGTAAAAAATCCGGGCATACCTTCAGACAGCGTGCAAGTAAAAAGATATGAATGGTTGGCTTGGAAAGCGGCTATAGAATCAGATGAAAATGCTGCAGATAATCTAGTTTTTGGTGATTTTGGCGCTGATAGTTCAAAGATCAAATTTACCAAGTCCAAAGGTAAAGGTGGCCCTATTCCCATACGGCATTTGCGATACACGACAGACGATGCATGGTTAGTGGTACGGGGCTCTGGTGAGGGCAAACAGGGAGCGGACATAAAATGGGTGTGCCAAACGATACTTGATAGCGGTTTCTACGATAGTCCTCAGAGCTCTAATGCCGACAGCCTTATAAATCAGTTAGCTAAGGGATCTGCAGGTGTAACAGCGGGAACTGCAAAAGACTGGCGTGCAATGAATACTGAAAGACATATTACAAAAGTAGTTCGAGATATTGGGATGGTGAGTGGTATCGAATTTAACGATATAGAGAAAAAGACGGTATTACTCCAATATGGCTTGGACCTGTCGCTATTAGATGAAGATTGACTCTAGCCGGGTGTTGTTGACTCTATTGGTGAACGTCGACTCGCTTACCTATTGCAATGATTGTCGCGGAACGTAGTGAGCTTAACAAATTTCTAAATGACTAGTGAAGCAACTCATAAATGAACATCGGAGGCCGGAGTAGATACGGGCCACTTATATAGAGCTGGGTAGCAATTTTTGAGTAAAGCATGGCACTGGAGAAATCTAAAATCTATTCGTCTCTGTGGCCTAGGTGCGGCGAGCTGCACGGCGGTATGGATGCAAGCCAGGACAAGGGTTATATCCTCTCACTTTTGTTCATCAAATACATTAGCAACAAGGACGCAGGAATGTCACCGGGTCGCTCGCCTATCGAAATTCCTGCGAGAGACAGCTTTGACGACATGGTTGCCTTTATTGGCTCTAAAGACGTCGGTGACATGATCAACAGCAAGATCATCGAGCCGCTGACCAAGACGAATCAGCTGTCGCGGGACTTACGTCGCGAAGCACTCAACCAGCTTCCAGTCAGGTACGAGAATTGGAGCTACTCGGTGCATAAATTGGTACTTTATGAAACACGCATTGTCAGATCATATTGATACTACGCTTTCTATTGTCCGAGGATGTGGATGAAAATGACAGCTCGCCGATATTTGAAAGACGAACATGAACTTAGTGTTCTGAAATCCTTTACACGTTACCAAAGAGATCAAGGTAGCCAACTCACTATTGTAGCGAGGCCAGATCCACCCGATGCAATTATTGATGCAAACGGCAAGCGTGGGTGGATTGAGATCACTGATGCTTTTTTTTCGCAAGAAGTTGCTATTAGCATAACTTCCTATGCTGCAGATGATGTACCGCATCGACCATCTTCTGGTGGTCAAGTTGATGATCCTGACGCGACTACCCTGCGTGCGATAGAGTCAGTTATCAGAGCAAAGTTGGCAAAACCAAGTATGCAAAAACTGGCGAACAATATGGGGCCAGGTACTCTTCTGGTAGGCCTGTACGGTCCATTCTTTGATGTTGGAGAGATAGCATCAAATTTATCAGCAGCTTTCATGAAAGAAGTTGCGCAACAAACAATATTCGACTCTATCTATCTTTATGAAACTGGCTCAAGCAACGGTCATGTATACAAAGCAATTTAGCAGAACGACACTTGATGCGACACTAGTGGTCGAGATGATCAAAGGCTCACTCTGCTGCTTAGTTGATATTTGTGATAGAGAGTATTCAAATTGGTTTCAATGATTGCAGATCTAGACCGCTTTGTTCGAGTATTGCAGCCTGCGAAGGAATCAGGTCAAAGGTATAGATTGAGCGATCTGGCTTCGAAACAACATGTAGTAATACTTGGCGAGCCTGGAATTGGAAAGTCTACGATTCTTGAGAGAGAGGCAGCTCTCGAAGGAGCAACTGTTGTTACCGTTCGCCAACTATTGAATGCTACCGCTTTGCCGGCAACTGGCACTTTGTTCATCGATGCGTTAGATCAAGCTCGAACACGGAATAGTGCTAATGACAAAATTGACGCTTTGGCGACTACCGTCAAGAATGGATTGATAAGTCGATGGAGGATCACCTGTCGAAGTGAAGATTGGCGCGGTCGTGCGGATTTACAAGCTCTGATGCCAGCTGGGTCATTTGACGATGTGTACGTTGTCCAACTACTGCCGATGCAATATGACGAGGCGGTGGCAGTGCTACGTGCCATTGGCAATGAGTCACCTGATGTATTTCTTGAGACTGCTAGAGCCAATGGAGCGACGGGGTTTACAGAGTCGCCTTTAATGCTCAAGTTACTGCACGATGTTGTTGAGAACACCGGCAAGTGGCCAGAAACACGCTTTAACCTCTTCCAACTAGCTACTGACAGACTTGTGACTGAAGTTAATGAGGAGCGAGAAACAACACCAAGAGCAAGTAGATCTGATCTGATTAAATCCGCTGGTATTGTATCGCTTTTGTTATTGACAACTGGAGCCGAGGGAGTTTGGCGTTCTAAACGAGCGCTGCCGTTGGAAGATGAGACACGTCTAATCAGTCGAGAGGATTTTGAAATTGAAGATGGTGTTTTAGATAATCTTTTGGATAGTGCTTTGTTTCGCGGTGAGGGAAATGTGTTTGCGCCGTTTCACCGGTCAGTTGCTGAATTTTTAGCTGGTCTGGCGTTGGCGAATGCGGTGAAGGGAGGCTCTGACCGGGCTGCTTTTCCTATAAGTCGCGCGCTGTCAATTGTCGCCGATAATGATCACAAGGCACCTACGGAGTTGCGAGGCGTTCATGCTTGGTTTGGAGTGCACTTAGCTCACCTAGGACGCATTGAGGATGCGACAAAAATTGTTGCAGCTGATCCGGTGTCGGCATTATTTTACGGTGATGTGGCCTCGTTCAGCGCTGATGTCAGACGAGAGCTTCTTTACGCTTTGCCGTCCGATGATCCTTACTTTCGATCTCAGGCCCATGGCGATACGGCCATTGCTGGCTTAGCTGGTGAAGATCTTGCGGAGGATTTTAGGGCAATCTTGCTGGATGAAGAGCGCCGCGATCATTTAAAAATCACTGTGCTTGATGCTCTTTGTGGAGGAGTGGCAGTTACCTCTCTTAATGAATTACTCGAGCAAATCGCACTTGCTGAAAGTCAACCAGAAGCATATCGAAGTGCAGCTCTTGATGCGCTTCTCAACACTGCACCAGACCGGCATGTAGAGGCAAAAAGATTATTCGAGGCTTTGTCCATATTGGCTCCCTCCCATAATAGTGAAGGTCTTCGGGCAAAATTACTATCTGAGTTTCCAAACTCTATGCTCGATGCTGCCGAAATAGCAGACGTATTAGTTGGATACGGCTCGCTAGGCCAAGATGATTTAATCATGCGGTTGTATTCGCTACGGTTGCGACTCGTGGGGTCATATTTACCAGAAGTACTAGATGCACTAAGTGATCGACATCCATTGCCGTGGGCTGATTCTTACCGAGGCTTCGATATTGAAGAGCTTCTGACTTCCTTATTTGTGGACGCAGTGGGCAACACCCCTGAATTAAGTGCGGATCAATTGCTGAGATGGGCTCGAGTGCTTGCGCCAGGGCCAAGTGAATCTGTACCAGGACTTGCAATGGAAGTTGTACAGAAATGGATGGATGCACGAAGCGAAAGAGAGATAGAGCTTTTTGAAGTATTGCGATTACTGCCGGAAGCTCGGAGCACGTGGATCGCGAATACATATTCGTCCATTTGTGGTCGTAAGATTCCAGACACAGTGGTAAAGAACTGTATACGGCTGTCTGCTGAAAGTAAGTCATCTGAAAAGACTTACCAAATATTGTCCATGGTTACGGATATTCTTAGCTACAGTTTTGATGAAGAGTACCGCGACTCCTATTGGGAATTATACGAATTACTAGGTAATGATTCCAACTATATGGATCTTTTCGAGCAACTCACGGTATGCCCTATCGATGATTATCGACTGGCCGCAATGGATCGAAAACGAGAGAAGAGTCGTCGTGATGAGGTAACGCGACGGTGGTGTCTAAGACGCCTTAGTAGAGATTTAAGCGGCATACGAGAGGGGTGTTGGCCATCACCTGTTCATCACGCAGCTAGACATTACTTCCACTCAGATGATGCGAAAGGGATTGCTACGGGGCTAGACAATGTTACCCAGATGTATGGTGATGATATTTCAGAAGCAATCACCCAGCGATGGGATACGTTATCGACGAACGGCATCGGGCAAATCGAAATTCGTGAAATGGGTGTGGCGCATGGTGAAAGAAGATGCTATCAGACAGAATTACCCTCTGTTGCAGGATTGCATTTACGGCTTGAGAATCGAGAGATTGTTGACTGGGATAAAGTCCCATTAACTGTTCTGTTAAGTGTCTTTACGCAGGGATATCATATCCACGATAGCACTGTGCGCAAGTCATTGGAGCGCAACGCCCTATCAAGCATTGGTCATTCGCAGAGTAATTTGGAGGCATTGGTTGAATTCTGGAGTGCATCATTGGCTGCAGGCGCTGTTTCTCTATGTGGATTGTCCGCACTGAATGAGAACGTGGACCTGCTACCACTATATGAAAAACATATTGACTCCTTCTTGTCGAACAATACTGATGCTTCAATCCAACCGCTGCGAGAAGCGATTGGTTTAGCTGGTCAAGTATTGAATTCTGGTCGATTGGCAGAGATAGTTGAAGCCGCACTTATGGAAACACTATCAGATGAAAACAGAGGGTTATGGCTATCGACTGGAATTGAAATTGATCTAGAACGGTTTGAGGACGAATTGCACAAAACATCGGATATCGCGGTGTTGACCGAGGCTCTTGCAAATAATGCTATGGGTACCTATCGCACTCCTCTAGTATGCGACGACCTCGCTACGCGAACGGCAAGACATGTTAAAGCTATTAAACTTCTAGGGCCCTTTGTTTCGCCTGCAGACGATATAAGTGATGATGTAATTACCGATGCGATTTTGCGGAAGGACACCCTCAGGAATGCAATGACAATTTTAGAGTCAGATTCCTCTGCTGCGGCATTCCAATCTACTATAGATCTGCTGGCTGACCCATCGTTGTCTCAATGGCACCCTAGGTTACAAAACGTGATAACAGCACAGGCTACAAAGCGTCGCGATGAAAAATTTCGAAAGCCTAAAGCCGCAGATGTTCGAGCCTCATTGAAAGGTGGTCCTCCGTTGAACGCAAGTGACCTATGGTCCATCGTTGAACTAGAGTTAAGAAATCAAGCTGAAAACATACAAAAGGCGGCGACGGAGCCTTGGAAGCAGTTTTGGAATACAGATAGTTATGGACGAGTAACTGAACCTCGGATAGAAAATATTTGTCGCGATCGAGTGCTTGAGCGACTTGATGACCAACTTAAGCCTTATCAAATTACAGCGGCTATCCCAGAAGCGCAACGAGGGCATGGGACACGAGCAGACATGTTGGTGCTGTGTGGTGCTGGTGCTAACATACCCGTCGAAGTGAAACGACATTATCACGCTGACTTATGGAGTGCTGCGAGTACACAATTGCAAGGTTATGCCAATTCACCTCTAGCAGACGGCTTCGGTATCTACCTGGTCTTGTGGTTTGGAGTGGGTGTGCAAAATACGCCCACAAGATCAAATGGACGTGCGGCACCAACTACAGCCAGGGAACTAGAGGCACAATTGATAGACGATTTATCCGATAATTTAAAAAGAACAACAAGAATTATTGTGTTCGATTTGGAGCCGCCATAAGCCCTGCAGATACTCTCATGAATACCTAGGCGGCCCCACTGAAAACACGTTTCAGTCTCAATTTCCAACACATGGCCTTGCGTTTGCCCACCATTGGATCTGGACCCGCCCCATCAGCTTCTGTATCAGCGATGAGTTTTTTTGACATTGACTCATTTGCGACGTACGCGAATGGCCGCCTTTCTTTTCTCAAGGTTTGCCCGCCAATCTTCCAGTTTCTTAATGTCTTCACGAAGATCATCAGGGTTCGGAGTGCCGAGATGAGCCGCCGTCGCTGGGTCATGACCGGAATATTTAGAGGATTTGGTCATGCCGATTGCAACAGCATCGTAATCAGCGTCTTCGACTTCAACTTCTTTGAGTTTAAAAGTAGATATTCCCTCATTGAATCGTGTGACAGTCCCCCCAAGCAACACCTCTTCTACACCACGTTCCCATGCCATGCGCAAATGCGAGTAAGCCTCGCGAGTAAGACGCGTTGCTTCAGCTTCATCTCCAGACTTATGTACCTTAGCAAGGTTGTCACAAAGTTCGCCCAGAGCTTTGACGCGTTTTGAAGTGCTTAGAGTATCAAACGGCAGTCTATCTTCTTGAACACCAAACCCTGCTGTTCCGCGTCCAATACATTGTGTTAATGCCTCTGTATGAGCCAAGTCCGATTCCTGCTGCAGAATACAAAGAAAATAAATATCATGGGTGAACACAACGACTTGTCTGTGCTTAGCTTCATCGACTAGTCTCCTGGCTACGTGCAACCTCCGACGATGGTCGAGAGACGATACCGGGTCGTCGAATACAATCCCACCAAGACCTCCACCTAGTTTAAGTTCCGATAGGAATGAAGCTATAGCAATTGCACGCTGCTCTCCCTCGCTCAGAATTGCCGAAGGAGAAGCTCCACTTGGCAGCTGTAGTGCCAGTTTATACTGGGTCTTACCACCAGAAGAATTCGCCTTCATTACAACTTTTAGCTCGTGAACATTGAGCGCTCGCAATTCGTCGTTGAGAGCACTAACAACATTTTTGGTAGCCATATTCTCAGACAAAGATGTAGATTTTCGAGAAATCTTCGCCGTTGAAATACCGTTGATACAAGCTTCTAGTTTTGCATTGAGCGCTAACTTTGCGACAACGTCCAACGCGGTTTCCTTCAGCTCTGCCAATTTTATACGAGCACGGAGCTCCATCTGCTCGGCAACCATCGCAGCTTTAGCTTCTACGTCCTGTGCCTCATCAAGCGATTTGGCTTCCTTTAGAAGTAACTCACTTTTTTCAATTAACTGTGGACATGGGCTTTCAGGTACAGCCGTCACGGACTCCCATGGAAGCTTGCTTGCCGCGGCGTTCATTGCATCTTCGCGCCGGTCTCGTACCGCCTTCTGAAATTCGGCGAATTTGACATAACTTTCAGGAAACGAATCTTTTAACTCGCTATACAGCGCATCATCGATTAGCAGATCGACCATGGCACCATCAATATTGCGATACGCTTCTACTGCAACAGCCTTGGAAGCTACCGCATTTTTTTCGGCTTTCTGTTGAATGAATTTATCAAATGAGTTCAGCTTCTCCATACCCTCCTCGCCTAACTGATTCTGGCACAATGGACAAGCGGAATCGTCAGGCAGGTTCGGGAAGTCGCTGCCAGCATGAGAAACGGTAGCAAACTGCCGTGCCGCTTCAAACAACACTTTCCAAGGTTCGCTGCCCGTGCCAGGTAGCATTCCTGGCTTAGTTTTAAACTGCTCAGATGCGATCTCCGCTACGTGCTTGGCATCGTTAGACTTCACTACAAGGTCTCGTAGCTCTTTAACTTTCGCATCATTGACGAATTTTAATGCCACATTTATCCGGCTGGACAACCCTGTGAAACGAGAGGCTGCTTGTCGTAACGCTAGCGTCTTCTTTTTCGGGTCAGCTTCCGCAAGCGTTTTGTTCAGGGCAGTGAGCCTTACTAATTCTTCCTCAGTTACAGTTGCCAGTTTCTCAAGGTCTACTGGCTTCGTATCGGCAGATAGCTCCGTTAGCATGCGCCCTACTTTCGTATTCGTTTTGGCAAGGCTCGAAAGCGGTTCTAAATTAGGCTTATTTGCCTCAAGCTCTTTCTTAGCCATTTCTTTTACTGAGGCACACGCTGTTGCTAGTCCTTCAAGAATATCTAGACCATAAGGTACGTAAGCAAAATCCCCTTGGTTATCGACGTACGCCCGTGCACAGTGCGAGTCAAAGATGGCGACTTCAGATAAGTGTTCCGGCGAAACAGCATCTCTGTTCCACTCCAAGCTCTGATCGTCGCCGTCTATAAGTACATCAAAAATGGCAGTTGGAACGCCAGCCGCTCCCTTTGGCTTGCGTGCATCCTGGAGTATCGGTTCTGATTGATCTCTTGCCCTGCACGCTCTCTTGAGCACGCGAGAATAACCAGATTTCCCCGATCCATTCTCTCCGTAGACTATGGTCAGACCGACTGGGTTGATTGCTAATTTCTGACCTTCCGCCAAAGCGTTCACGTTAACCAAGTCTCTTATGCAAGTAATTTGGACGACACGATTTGGTACAGCTGGCGCAGCAATGACAGTGCTTAGTAGCTTTGCAGGCTTACGGTTAGATGGGTCTTCTATATTTCGCTCCGCCTTCGCCATTGCGTAGAGGTCATCAATGTCTTGGGCGGATAGCGACCGATTGTTATAGAGACGGCGGATAGCATCTTGCTGCCACTCAGGCAATTCGGCAGACCAAGTGTGGATTTCTTGTAGAATAGACAAACGCAAATTCTCCATATCGCGGTTGCAGTTAAGGAGCTTGACGTTTGACTGTCGTACAGCTGACCCTCATATTGCGTAGTGATTAATTAAAAAATGTAAACAGAATCTCGGCTGGTACACCTGAAAGTTACAGAAAATTGACTGGAACGCGATTGCAACGGATGACAAGTCCTAACGACCGCGGATACTTATTTTTTTACACTCCTCGTTAGTGGAAAAGAACGACAGTGCGCTTATAGATTTTTTTATTCATATTATTTACATTCTATACAATTTCTTTGTATTTCAATGATATCAATAGTTTCGCCATTTATATAATTTACAAAACACTGACAACTGATAGCTCTATCCCTCCACACTCTTTCAGGCTAAGCAAGCCTACTCGATTGCGGACTCTCTTGCATTTGCTCTATTAGGAGTTGTGTAAGCTCCTCGAATAAAGCTGCTTTAGTTGCCACATGAGTCGGGATATCCCACAAATTATGTGTTTGCAAAGGATCACTTTTAAGATCGCTTAATCCCCCCGAAAAACCACTGGACGAATAAGT
>JAHDFH010000131.1 GCA_020628305.1 Acidimicrobiales bacterium
GGTATATGCGGGTTTAGGTTTGGTGGGTTGTGACCCAGTTCCGATGATACCGGGTTGGCGTTAAATGGTTTAATGCCCAGTGTGGCCTGTTGGTGTTGTAATCAACACGCCAGTCCTCGGTCAGAACTTGAACTTCGAGCAATGAGTCGAACTGCCATCGGTTCAATAGTTCGTCTCGGAGTTTCCCGTTGAACGACTCGACCCACCCGTTTTGCCAAGGCGATCCCGGATCGATAAACATCGCCCCGACAGTGCTGGCTCTGCACCAGTCAGCGATCGCGGTAGCAACAAATTCTGGGCCGTTGTCAAACCTGACAAACTCAGGAACCATGCCACGCTCGATCACAAGCCGTTCCAACACGGCCACAACTTGGTCAGCGGTGATCGAGTTGTCGGCCACGATCGCTAAACATTCCCGGGTGTACTCATCGATAATATTGAGAAGTTTGATTTGACGGCCATCAATCGTCCGGTCGAACTGGAAGTCCATCGCCCAAACAGCGTCTGGTTGACACGGAACGATCGACCCAACAGTGACTCCAACACCGGTGAGACGCCGTTTGCGTTTCTTACGAGGTACCTGAAGACCTTCGTCTTTCCAGAGTCGATGAACCCGCTTACGATTAATCCTGAACCCTTCAGCCCGAAGGCCAGCGAAAGCTCGTCTCCAACCCCACCTCGGCCGGTCACGGCTAAATGTTCGTAACCACTCCCGGAGCTGTTCCTCTTCAGATGTTGAAGATTTGGTTTGATGACGTTGCGTCGACCGGTGTTGACCGACCACATGACACGCCCTGCGTTGCGAAACCCCGAACTCGTTTTCAAGCACCGTAACGGCTTGACGGCGACGGTTCGGGGTCACCATTTTTTCTCGTTTAAATACGTCAACATTTCTTTGTCTAAAACAGCTTCAGCCAGAAGCTTTTTCAACGTAGCGTTCTCGGTTTCGAGTGCTTTCAACCGTTTAGCGTCGTCAGCTTTCATGCCTCCGTATTGGGAGAGCCATCGATGCCATGTCGACTCAGCAATCTCCAGTTGGCGGCACACATCAACGAGCTCCATACCGCCGGCCTGGAGCCGGTGACCCTCCGCTAGTTTCCGGATGATTTCCTCGGGTTTATGTTTCCGTCTTGCCATAACAGGTTCCTTTCTGGCCCTATCCACAATGGACGAACCAACAGAACCGCACAACACCCGGACCGAATCTAAGGGGTCACCTCAAAGTGATCTCCTGCATCCCGGTGAATCGATAACCCCTAGAGGCCATAAGTTCATGAGTCTCCACTTCTGAGTTTGCAGTACTGGTTTACTTCTAAACCCATTGTTGCCATACAGCTAGGCTCAGCACAAACCCCAAAATGGTGATTACCGTTCCGACCAGGCCGATCATTTTCCAAGGAAAGCTATCTTGTTCAATGCCTTCGGTATCTGTCAGGGTGGACTAGCTGTTGTTTGCGGCGCTACTGATAGTGACGGTAGAATCGGTAATATTGCCAAGCGTTACACCGACAGCGTAATCTGCTTCCTCTTTGCTGGGAGTTGCTCCGCCTGACGATGCCCCGAGTTCAGCGATTAGGCTTGTCAGATCTGTGAGGATTCGCTCAACGATTCCCTCAATAGAGGCTATCGAAACCCTGAAATAGAGCGCCGTGATCGCTTGAAAATCCGCCGTCTGAGAATTCATCACTTGCACCAGTTCTGCCGACATCGGCAACAACAAATCAACAGTTCCTGCTTCCGATTGGTTTCTTATCATGATTTCAAGATCGGGAACGCCCTGCACGAAGGTGAATTCTTCTTTGATGACATCTCTGGCAAACTCAGGTAAACCAGAGGCGCTAATTTGTTGCCCTTCAACCGCATGTGTCATAGTTCTTCCGTTGATACAGATCATCGCAGGTACTGTGCGGAAACTAGGCACTTCGGTATTGCTTTGCTGGTATCCTCAAGTTCTCGCTTCGCCCAGTTTTTTAGATCGTGCGATT
>JAHDFH010000059.1 GCA_020628305.1 Acidimicrobiales bacterium
CCGCTTTCAGATAGTTGCTTCAGGCAACGGTGTTGACTTCATAAACGACAGCCTTTCAACTAATGTGCTGCCGACAATTGCTGCACTCGACGCACTGCCGGATCAGGAAGTGGCAGTGATAATTGGTGGATTCGACCGAGGGGTGAACTACAACGAGTTGGTTGACTACCTTTCAACTAACTCCAATGTTTGCCCGGTATGCATACCCGATACTGGTGAGTCGATATATCAAGCTTTGACAAATAGAGGTTCTCAAGCTTTGGTAGCTGCTTCTATGTGTGCAGCTACCAGAGTCGCTTATGAGTACTTGAGTAGTCGCAGCGGTGGGGTAGTATTGCTTTCTCCCGCAGCTGCAAGCTTCAACGAGTTCAAAGACTATAAAGAACGAGGTGAAGTGTTTGCTCAACTAGCATCTGAGCTGGTCGCAGCTATGGAGCCGAACACATAGAGTGCAACAGCGTGGGATTGATGCATGGTGAACTCGGTCCACTGTGGAAAATGCATATCCTGCCATTGATATAGGTAAGGGGCCTGAGTCGGGTCATCAGACACACCAGCAGGACTCAATCTAAACTGAAAAAGCCAGCTTTCTGAGTCTCGAACTGCGTGGTTTCCATACAACGGAGTGCCTGGCCATATGGGCAAACCTCCATTCACAGAATCGACAATAAGCGGCGAACGAGGCGAGTTCTTTCCGACGCCCGTAATGTATGAGGTATTCAAAGGGTTAGCGCCAACACTGAAACTGGCGGCATCCACGGCAGCATCAAGATAGCGCTGTTCCTGCGTGGCTTTGTAGGCCCTAATCAAGCCCACAGCCTTGGGAGCACCGCCAGCCCCCAAGCCCCAAATATTTGGGATGTCCGGGTTTTCTTTGGTCCACCCGTAAGGCGTCGCTTCTCCAAACTCTAGGATTGAGTTAGCGGTGTTAGTGAACGACTCAAGTATGTTGGTGCGAACCTGTTCCTGGATTAAATCCGAGTCGATTCGTAGATATATCCATGCTGCATCACAGAGATCGAGTGACTGACAGTTTAATTCCTGGACTGGTTTGGTAAAGAACTCAGCCTCGCTCAAAAGGTCGTGCCAAGACTCGTCTCTTGTTAGTTCGAGTAAAGCGGCTGCTGCAACAAGTTTCTGAGCTTCTACTTTCTCTTGTTGTCTTTCGGTTTCTGGGGCGGGTTGGTCAAGCGCCCAGTTGGCTGCGGCTAAAGCTGATTCAGTGTAAGTATCTGCAAGGTCCTTGTTATAGGCCTTGAGTAGGTGAGCATACTCGGCAGCCACGGCCGCATATGCAAAGCTAGCCCACGGATCTGGCGCAAAGGCATAGAGCTGTAGGTCAGATGTCCAAGACTTAGCGCCTTGGTGGGGGTGATCGGTTGCTTCGATGCCGCCGCGTATCCCGCCGTCAGGGGTTTGCATTCTTTTGAAAACATCCAGCGTCCAGAGACCTTCATCGAGCAGGTCAGGAACGTCGTTGTCTGATTCGGGAATCCTCAGATTAAGTCTTGCATAAGTCCCAGGGTGTTCCCTCACAAGGTCAGCTGCAAATCGGGCATACCTGACGTGCTGAATCCGACGATCCCAATCTCCTGCATCGTGGTGGCCGCCCCAGGCAAATTCGGAGACTTCCTCGGTCGTAGCTTGGTTTTCTAACTCTTCAAACACTTCCCCAACGTAGGTAGTTTCGGCTTCCAGTAGCGACAGTTCACTTTGTAGGACAGTTGTGCCATCGTCTGGGTGTCTTGGCCGTGGTCTTTCGATAGTCGAGTAAGGAAGCCCCAGCGGTGTGCCAGAGCGTTGGTGGTAAGCAGAGCGCGCAATTCGTCCAGTAACGTCGAGCCAGACTCCGTTATTGACTCTGAAATCAAGAGAACAGCCGATACTCAACGCACACGCTCTATAGGTTCCAGGTATGTTTACATCGCTGATGTCAAAGCTATAAACCGAGTTGCGGACCATAGCTTGATCGGACTGCGAAGTGTCGGGCTCAACCTTTAGTACTGCCTTGCCTGAGTCAACGTTGAAGACGGTGAGCTCTATTGGGTTAACATCTTCAAGTGGGTCGTATTTGCCAGGCCAACCGCCCACATAGGCAACCTTTGAGTCTCGTGTGCTCCAGCCTGCTTGGCTGACCTGCACAAGGGGAGATGTGGACTTGGTCGGATCGAAACTGAACTCTGCGGTACCAAAGGTTTCGGTCTCAACGGTAACTACAGCATCATCCTCAAGAGACTTTGGTAGACCCAAAACAAAATCGTAGCTGGCTAGCGTTACTGATTCGTCGCCTGAAACCCCAGTTCTGTGGCCAAAGGACCTGATGCCAATCACCTCGGCCTGTTCATCGTCTATAGTCCACCGAAGAAGTGCAGGATCAGCTACTTCTTCTAGGCCTTCGATCAAAGAGTCGCCATCGCTCCATGTCATAGATCCGTTTCTGATTCGCACAACGATAGTTTCTGTGTTCAAAGGCTGTACAGAAACAATTCCAGAATCAGCTGATTGGGGTTTGATGATTGCTGCAGTCTGAGCCAATTTTAAGGGTGTGTCACTATTTCCGAACTCAGCAAAGATTTGTTGGTATCCGCTGTGGTTGCTTGCAAGCTCATAGGTGTTGGCGGCGTCTACCCAGACAGCATCAGCAAATGTGACATCCGTCGATATTCGCATTTTGCTAAAGGAGCCTGGATCAACCTTCAAGATGACTTGGTAGCCATCTATTATTGCTGTTGCGTGTTCAGCTGGTGCGAAGGTCGTAGCATTCAGAACTTCGATGTTTACTTCTCTATCTGCACCGGGTGTAGTAGGTCCGAGTTGATTTGTGTTTTCTGAGGCGGGCCCACCCCAAACTATGAGACCGAGAGCGACAGTAGCGAACCCAACTGCTAGGAGTATGGTTCGTAGCGGCTTTTTAAACTGAGCAGATTTGATAGACATCATCTTCCCAGAAAGCGAAACAGTTAAAGCCCACTGAGAACATCTCAGTGCTCCAACCAAAAAGCTCGAATAAAAACTCGACCGGCCACCATAGCCACTGACCAGCTGGGGTGAACATGACGAGCACAATAAGGACCATAAAGCCGTAGCCTGAAACTGCTCTTAATGCTCTCTGTAACGATGGTGGCAGTAGCGGTTCTAGTATGCCAAATCCATCCAAAGGTGGGATCGGTAGCAGGTTGAGGATCCACGACAGGATTTGGATGCCGCCGATGAAGGCTAGTGAAACGGCCATCACCGTTGCTGGCACCGTTGCCCCGGGAGATATCTCACCATCGTTTGTTATTACGGGCACCCATCCAAAGACAAGCGGTGCTAGAAAGATTATTGCAAACACAAAGTTTGCCAAAGGACCTGCTGCTGAGACAGCAGAGTCGCGTTCAGGCGATAACTTGGATCGATCAATGTAGACTGCGCCACCGGGTAGGCCAATCCCTCCGATCATCAATATTCCAACTGGAATAATAATCGACGTTAGCGGGTGAGTGTATTTGAAAGGATTTAGCGTTAGGTAACCTTTTGGAGCGACCGATAAATCTCCGCCACGCCAAGCGACTATCGCATGTCCAAACTCATGAGCTATTAGAGACACAATCCAAGCGGAAATAACAAAGACAAAAACAGTGACTCTGGTAGGAACCGAGATGCCCAGAAAGTTCGGGTCGAGAATTTTCACTGCGCTTAGGCCAAGCAAGAATAGAAGTGCAATGAAGATTGGGCTGGGTTGAATTGCGCCTTTGAGTGGTGGCTTGGTTCGCTCCATTACGTTAGCCTAGCCTCGGAGATGGCGGGCTAAACCCTGCTGAATGCAATAAACTTATGTTCAGTTATGAATTCAAGCCGCTGTAAAGATATCGGAACTGTTGTTGGCTGCATCAATGATGTAGTGTTGCAACAAAAACAGGGAGAGCTAGCTACAGGCGTTAGCTTCTTCAATTCCGGAGGCATGTTAAGCGGCGAGTCTTTCGAAACTCTCAGCTGGCAAGAGCTGAATAGTCAAGCCACAGCTATGGCTGCTGCTCTTCAGGCTCGCGGTGTCCAACGGCAGGATCATGTAGCTGTAATTGGCAATACCTCAAAGGAGCTTGTGACATTGATTCAGGCGATTTGGCTCTGTGGAGCAACTGTAGTAGTTGTGCCATTGCCATATCGTCTTTCAACAGCTGCAAAGTTCGTAGAAGATACCAAAGCCAGGCTTAGCGAAGCTGAATGCAAGTTTGCTGTGCTTGATAGCTTGATCTCAAAAGTCGCTGGTAAGAAAAAGCTAGCTGAAACTGGTTGTGAAGTTATCAAGCTTGCAAAGCTGGCTAAAGAAGGTGATGCAGACGACTTCACAGCTCCTGAATACCTGCCTGACGACTTGATGATTCTGCAATTCACCTCTGGATCTACCTCAGCTCCTAAAGGCGTGATGCTTCACAATTCACAGCTGGTTTCAAACCTTGACGCGATCACTATTGGCGGTGGCGTTGCACCAGCTAAAGATACGTTCGTGTCCTGGCTGCCGTTACATCACGATATGGGCCTCATTGGAATGCTCACATATTCGATGGCCTCAGGTGTCAATCTAATTCAAGCCTCTCCCGATGATTTTCTTGGCTCTCCATCTCGCTGGATGGAATGGATCTCAACCCATCAAGGCACAATAACTGCTGGGCCGAACTTCAGTTATGCCCTGGCAGCCCGAGGCTTGCGCAAAGCTGAAGCCTTAGATTTATCATCGTTGCGAATTGCACTTAACGGAGCGGAGCCTGTAAATCCGGACACTGTCCGCGAGTTCGCTAGTATGGCTGAAAAATTTGGGATGAACCCTGACGCAGTGTTTCCAGCTTTCGGCATGGCCGAAGTTTGTATAGCTGGGTCTTTTGGACAACCGCTTCAAGGTTTGCGTGTCGACCGTGTTGACCCCGAAGCGCTTGAACAACGTCACTATGCAGAACCTTCGATTGAAGTCACCGGTAGGGAGCTCGTCATCCTGGGCAAGCCGGCCGATGGTTTAGAGTTCAGGATAGTTGATCCACACCGAGGTGAGCTTCTTGAAGAGCGTCAGGTAGGAGAGCTGCAGATATCTGGTACTTCGCTCACTCCTGGATATTACAAACGTCCCGAAGCCACGAGCGAGGCTTTCTACAACGGTTGGTTTAAGACAGGGGATTTGGCCTACATGATTGATAATGAGCTTGTACTTTGTGGGCGCATAAAAGACGTGATCATTATTGGCGGCCGAAACATTTATCCGCAGGATATTGAGGCTGAAGTGAGTGAGCTAGACGATGTGCGTTCGGGAAATGTGATCGCTATTAGTACCCAAAAAGGCGGCAAGGAAGCTATAGCTGTGATTGCTGAAACTAAACTCAAGGGCGACCTAGAAGAGTTGCGAAGTGAAGTGAAAGCAGCCGTAATCGGGGCGGTGGGTGTTCCAGCTGCAGATGTTGTTTTCGTCAAACCGAGCACACTACCTAAGACTTCATCGGGTAAAGTTCAGCGCTCAAAAGCAAAACAGCAGTATCAGCAAAGCGAACTGACAGTTATTTCATAATCGCACAAATTTTGTGATCACCTTTGCGCTCTAAGCGCTTTGCATACCAGTAACTCGTTAAACCGAAAGGCAGGTATGCAGACTCAAGAGATAATAGTTCCGGTAACCAATCCCCCTAAATGGTCAGCCAGTGAAGTGGTTGATCAACTAAATGATTTGTACCCAAATTGGCTGAGGACCGTCGGTCTCGGGGTGGCCATAGTTTCACTTGGTGTATTTGGCTACCTACAGGTTGCTGCAACGCAAGATGAAGCTGCTGATAGCCAGATCCGAATGGTTGATACGTTGCTGGCGCAGTCTTCTCCAGCTGAAGCTAAAGTGCTGATTCACCTGACAGGCCAAGTGTCATCACCTGGAGTAGTCGAACTCGAGGCAGACTCTCGAGTACTCGATGCCATAAAGTTGGCTGGAGGTCCAACAGATGAAGCTGATCTGTCGCGAATTAACCTGGCAGGTAAACTTCAGGACGGCACGCAGATTCGTGTGCCGGCAGTTGGAGAAGATGTTTCAACTGCCGTGAATGTCTTTGGAGCTGAGGGGCAGAAACTTATTAGCATCAATGCTGCTTCGGCAACTGAGTTGCAGACTTTGCCTGGCGTGGGTCCAGCAACAGCGTCTCGGATTGTTGACTACAGGGAGAGTAACGGCCCTTTCGTTGAGCTTGCTGATCTAATGTCGGTTCCAGGAATTGGTTCGAGTAAGTTCGAGCAGCTTAAAGTTCTTGCAACAATCTGAGAGACTTACCGAAGATTGGGAGATCGTTTCTGGTGCTGCTCTTATAGCAGCTGCGGCGTTCTTTCCGATAGAGCTAGGTAACTGGCTCGTTTGGCTGATTGCGGCGCTCGTGTTTTTTCTATCAGAGAAGTTCTGGCCCTTTGTTGTGGCTTTAGTTTTTGCGTCGATGACCCATAGCGCAGCTGTTAGCGATTTCCCAACGCTGGAACCGCACAGCTTCGAAGGCTCAGTTCAGCTGGCTGATGATCTAGTAGGCAACCAATGGGGTGCCTCGGAAGCCGTTGCGTACGTCACAGTGGAAAGCGAACGCTACAAAGTGCTTCTACGGTTGGACTCGCAGTTAAGCCTTGAAATGAGTGATGCTGTTGTTGGGAGCAGCTTGGTTGGCCAAGGTCAGATCACAACCATGTCTGAAACTAACTGGTCGAGACAGAATCGCTTAGCTGGTGTCTTGAAACTCAATGCAATCACATCTGAGGCGACGACCTCTTGGTGGAGAATGATCCCGGAGCTTGTGAGGGGTCGAATATTTGCAGTAGCGGACTACCTGCCCGAAACTTCACAGGCTTTGTTTACCGGATTACTGATTGGAGAGGACTCCGAGCAAACTCCGTTAGAGCGCTCTCAGTTCCGAGCGGCTGGCATGACGCATCTCCTGGCCGTTTCAGGACAGAACTTGGTTCTCGTGTTGGTGATGCTACGTCAGCTGATAGATCTTTTTCCTTTACAAGGGCGGTACATAGCAACTGTTGCGATCATCGTTCTATTTGCGCTAGTGACACGTTTAGAACCCTCAGTGCTGCGCGCTAGTACCGTTGCAGTTGTGGGCCTCTGGGGTGCCTACATGGGTAGCGAAAGTTCGGGGCTGCGACACTTAGCGCTAGCAGTGGCAGCTCTTGTTCTGATTGATCCACTAATTGCTCGCTCAATTGGCTTTCAGCTGTCTGTTTTGGCCTCTGCTGGAATTATCAAACTAAGCCCGAGCCTATTGGCTCAGTTGTTAGAACTTGGCGCCCCGAAGATCTTCGCGGAGCCTTTGGCGGTAACCATTTCGGCTCAGATGTTTGTCGCTCCGCTGCTCATTTCCACGTTTGGCGAGATTGGACTAGGGCAAGTTCCAGCGAACATTGCGGCTGGTTTTCTGGCCGGGTTTGTTCTTGTGTCTGGCTCTGCTCTCGCTTTGCTGTCGGTGATCTTTCCGGCCGTAGCTATGGAAGCTTTCGTGCTTCCGGTTCATGGAGCAATCGTGCTACTGCAACAAGTTGCAATTGTAACCACTCAGATACCGCTACCTAAGGTGGGTCTTGTCGAGTTGGGTTTCATCTCTCTAGCTTGCTTTGCAGGTTTTGTCCTCAAACGATGGATCTGGCTAGCAGTGATTGCGGCAGTAATAGTTCTTGTAGCTGGGAGTTCGTCGACCTGGTGTGGTGATGCGACGGGGTATGACATTTATCCTTCGGTAGCGAATCGACAGGTTGTGGTTATCCGGCAAAGTGTTAAGCGATCTGATCTTGACCACTTTGTTGACCAGTGCGGACCTGGTATCGAACTGCTCATATCTGAATCTGGGACTCGTGCAAGAGCAGAGCTAGTGCGTGGATTTGCCCAAGCGGTGGATGTGCCGGTGCTAGCTTCGAGAATGCATTCCATACCTGGCGCAAGAAGAGTAACGGAATCTTTTGCTGTGCCAGTGCTTGGAGGTGAGCTTCAAATAGAACCAGGTGACTCTTATCTGCAGGTGATTTTCAGCCGAGGGTAGCGCTAGGTTGTACCTGTGGACACAGTTGAGATAGAGGAGCTGGAGATAAGCATCGAGGGACGACCGCTACTGCTGGTTGTTGCTGATCGTAACCTCGCTAGCGATGAAGCGTCTAAACTCTTTGAGTCCGGAGCTGATGTGTTGGCAGTGTCAGACCAGGACCGAGCGGCCCTGCAAGAGAACCTGCAATTGCCCTTGGTGAACGTTGCGGAGATTGAGATCCAGGATTCAAAGGCCCGATTCAGAGGTTTGGAGGGCTTTGCTTGTGATCCTGCGTGGGATCTTGAAGCATTAGTTGCCTATTTGACTAAGAATTTGCTGGCCGTTGTCCCTGTAATTGTTTGTTCAAAAAGCCAGATACGTACTTGTCGTCGCTTGATTGACTTTATGTCAGCACTCAACAACTACAGCAAGTAACATCTATAGCTGTGTCAGTTACGTTAATTAAGGGTGATGACCCGGTGCTGGTAGCGCAGCAAGTTAAAGCTAAAGTGTCAGAGTTGCTTGGCGATGGAGATGCTTCGCTAATAGTCGAGGAGCTTACCGAGTCTACCTATCAGGATGAGGCCGGACTTGTCGAAATAGCTCCACTGGTGAACGCAGCCCAG
The DNA here is from genome assembly GCA_020628305.1 of Acidimicrobiales bacterium. Classification (GTDB taxonomy): domain Bacteria; phylum Actinomycetota; class Acidimicrobiia; order Acidimicrobiales; family SZUA-35; genus JAHDDW01. Next base: position 8,639 of record JAHDFH010000059.1, read on the forward strand.
ACTCCTCCATTCTTAACCGATAGGCGCATTGTTGTGGGCAGAAACCTTGGACTGTTTTCAACACAAGATTCAGTGAAGCCGCTGGTAGAAATCCTAGATTCCAAACTGGCTGAGGTCGACATGGTGTTGGTTTGGGAAAAAGGACAAAGCTCGACGCGTCTCCCAGCGATACCTAAGTCCTTAAAGAAGGGCATTGAGGATGCCGGAGGAATTACGATTGATGCTGCTCCTAAAGGGAAAGCTCTAAAGAAGCTCGTAGAAGAGAAGCTTTTGTCGTCGGCTGTAACGCTAGATCAATCTGCTATAAACCTGATCGCCGATAACACCGGAGATAATGCTGGGGCCATTGATTCTCTACTAGCGGTTCTTGAAAGTACTTTTGGAACCCAAGGAGTTCTGAAAGCAGAAGATGTTAAACCGTTTCTTGGCACGGCGTCTGATATCCCGCCGTGGGACCTGACCGACGCAATCGATTCTGGCGATATTGTTGGATCTCTCAACATGCTGAGCCGGATGTTTGGAGGCGGTCAGCGGCATCCATTGCAGATTATGTCGATCCTTCACGGTCACTATCAGAAAGCGCTAGCTCTAGATGGGGCGGTCGTTGGAAACGAAAAGGATGCAGCCGCACTTCTCGGGATGAAGGGATCCACATTCCCAGCTAAGAAGGCACTGACACTCTCGAAGCGTCTAGGTCCGGTCAAAGTAAAGAAGGCAATAGAGCTACTAGCGCAAGCTGACATCGATCTGCGAGGCAACACCGCTATGGAGCCTGAAGCTGTTGCAGAAGTATTAGTTGCACGACTGGCCTTAAACTCGAAACGCTAGCTAAAGGAACCACGGGGGGAACCACGGGGGACGGGTCCCGATGGTTCCTTTTTGCTGCTAGGTATCAATATCCCAACCCAACCCAACGCTAGACGCGAAAACGACCCTTGGATTCCAAGAGCCGGTTCCAAATCTATTTGCTGAAGCTTTTAGCTGGCAGCAGCTTGGCGAATTCGCTTCATCAGACGTGACTTGCGGCGAGCTGCAGCGTTGCCATGAATGACATTTTTACGGGCAGCTTTGTCAATGATAGATGTAGCAGCCGAAATAGCTTCAGCTTCCTGCTCGGTTCCAGCAGCTTCTACTGCCTTCTTCTCCATGGTTCGGAGCTTGGAGCGCACAGCCTGATTCCGAAGACGGCGCTTTTCGTTTTGCTTGTTACGCTTGATTTGGCTCTTAATGTTAGCCACGATTAAACCTCATAATTCTTAGCGGCAGTCTTAAACTGTCCGACCCTAAATAATAGCGGGAAATTGGCCCAGAACAACATTAGGGACATTGGGGACGGGGCAAAGTGTCCCACGACCCAAAGGATATACGTGGATTGGGACATCTACCCCCGTCCCTAGTGTCCACCCCCTGGACACGCTAGGCTTTAGGACTCTCATGACTGTGGATCCAACCAAAATTAGAAACATTGCGATTATCGCCCATATTGACCATGGCAAGTCGACTCTTGCTGATCGTCTCTTAGAGATCTGTGGCGCTGTTGAGGCCCGTGAGATGCGGGCCCAGTATCTAGATTCGATGGATTTAGAGCGTGAACGAGGCATCACAATTAAGCTGCAGAGCGTCAAGCTCGAATACAACGGTTACATCATCAACTTGATCGATACACCGGGACACGTTGATTTCGGCTACGAAGTCAGCCGTTCGCTTGCAGCATGTGAAGGTGTGATCTTGGTGGTAGATGCAGCACAGGGTATTGAGGCGCAAACCTTGGCTAACACCTACCTGGCTATGGATAACGATCTCGAGATTGTTGCTTGTCTGAACAAGATTGATCTACCTGCAGCTGATCCGGATAGGTACTCAGCTGAGATTGAGCAGATTCTTGGTATTGATGCTGACGATGTCTTGCGAGTCTCAGCAAAAACTGGTGAAGGTGTTGAAGACCTACTAAAGGCAGTTATTGAGCGAGTTCCGGCACCTGATGGTGAAGTCGACAAGCCCCTTCAAGCCTTAATCTTTGATAGCCACTTCGATACATACCGTGGCGTAGTGTCGAGCATTCGGGTTGTAAACGGAAAGATTTCTAAAGGGCAGAAGATCAATTTTATGCAGGCAGGAGTTTCCTACGAAGCTGAAGAGATTGGCGTTCGTACTCCGGATAACTCTCCGGTTGATTTTATGGGTCCCGGAGAAGTGGGTTATCTGATAGCAGGTATCAAAGATGTAGGTGAAGCTCGTTCCGGTGAGACCGTTACTTCTTCGTCTGGTTCAGCTGAGCAGCCGCTCGATGGATATCGAGAGCCTCAGCCGATGGTTTTCTGCGGTCTGTACCCAGTCGACGGGGACGACTACGAAGACTTTCGTGACGCTCTAGACAAACTGAGGCTGGATGATTCGAGCTTTTCTTTCGAGCCAGAGACTTCAACCGCACTCGGGTTCGGTTTTCGTTGTGGCTTTCTTGGTTTGCTTCACATGGAGATCGTTAGAGAGAGGCTCCAGAGAGAGTTTGATTTGAATCTGATCGCAACGAGCCCATCGGTGCAGTATCAGATAACCATGAACTCCGGCGAAGACAGAGTTATCGAGAACCCGTCTGAGCTGCCACCATCAGGTGATTGGTCATCGATTCGTGAGCCATATCTGAAGGCCTCAATGATTGCGCCATCAGAATACACAGGCACGCTAATGGAGCTTTGCCAAGATCGTCGTGGGCGAATGGAAAAGATGGAGTACATCTCTCCGGAACGTATCGAACTTGTTTACACGCTTCCTTTAGCTGAGGTGGTTGTTGACTTTTTTGATCAGCTTAAGTCTCGTAGCCAGGGATATGCCAGTTTGGATTATGAACCAGCAGGCTATGAGGCGGGCGATCTTGTCAAAGTTGATATTTTGTTTAACAGCGAACAGGTGGATGCCTTCTCTACAGTCGTTCACAGAGATAACTCTTTCGATTATGGTCGTAGAATTACAGAGAAGCTGAAAGAGATTATTCCACGACAGCAGTTTGAAGTTCCAATTCAGGCTGCGATTGGTGGCAAGATCATAGCTAGGGAAACGGTCCGAGCATTCAGAAAGGATGTGACCGAAAAACTCTACGGTGGCGACATCACCCGCAAAAATAAGCTCTTAAAGAAGCAGAAAGCCGGTAAAAAGAGGATGAAGAGTATCGGCCGAATTGACATTCCCCCAGATACTTTTATTCAAGCCTTGAAACTAGAGGATTAGTCAGTTTTCCAAGGCTAGACTTAACTCATGGTGGAAAGATGGTTGGGCGCTGAAAGTGAGTCTGGGACTCCAGAAGATATCGCTGAGTGGCGTGAGGTGATTAAAAGGGTGCACAGATTATGGGCGGGGCCTATCGCAAGTCGGAAAAAGCCATCGAGCTTTCTGGCCGATGTGAAACAACTCGATGAACGCCTCGGAGAGCTTGATGAGCTGTACACACAAGGCAGAGGTATCGATGATCGCTTAGCGCTGGTTTTCGGGGCAGACGAAGTCACCAGCCCACATGGAATTGGTCGCATCGAGATGGGGATTCCCCACCAGCCGCTATTCGAAGCTTGGCTAAAGGTCACGAGCCAGCTCAAGCCAACAGATACAAACAGGGTGGACATACGCAACTCGTTTCGCATCGCCCTTGGCCTAAACAAGTACTCGAAGAGCTCGCCGCTTTCCCTGATCACAGGTTCGGGCCTTCGAAAGA
>JAHDFH010000132.1 GCA_020628305.1 Acidimicrobiales bacterium
GAAGCTTGACACAAATTGGACTTAGCATTGCGAACCTAACATCGGCTGTTGCGATTCAACAAACACTAAGCTTTGATCAGGTCGATAACAAACCCGAGTTGGACGGCGCACTCGATGAAATCCATAACCTGTTCGGCAACCAAGTAATTGGCCGAGCTTCCAGCCTAAATTCAAAGGAGGCCATTCAAATGCCATCTCTACCCGAAGCGTGAGCCACTCGACAACCGTGCGCTACTCCGCCCTAAGACAGCCGTATTGCAAAACGGTTCCGCGGAACCGCCATACCTTGATTTATGTATCATATGATACATAACCTCTATTAACCCGCCGCCTCAGGAGCTTGTACAACCACAAACAACACCAACAGGACTCTTCGCAATTGATGCAGATCTGCCACCCATCAACAGTTTTTGGGACTCCAACGAATTCATGGAACAAGCTAATCAGCTGGCACAACGACTGTATGCCTACATCATTTTGCCTGGTGCTTTCACTGGTCCAACTACCATCCTACATACCCCTACAAAGGCAGTTACACAGTCAGCATAGAAGGCTGCCTGTACACTAAGAACTCAGCGAAATAAGGCGGAGACATGCAGATTAAACAACTGAGTAACGAACAAGCGATTGAGAGATTGAACTTAGTCATCACTGAATTGCTCGAAATTGCAAAACACCGTATGACTCTTAACGGAACTAGATCGCAAATACTTATTGCCCTTCGCCAAGCTGTTCCCAAACTAGTAGATATCAACGAATGCAGATCACAGATCAACACAATCTCTATTGCGTTAAGACATCAAGACGATCACGTGATGTCAGCGTGGACTCTGTCCTTTGTTTTCGATCACGAATCAGAACGTCATCGGCAACTTCTGGAAGAAGGACTCCAACACGGAGCCGCAGTCAAACACTACGAAGATGTGGAGACGGCCGTTATTGCGTACAGATTGTATGGCGCAGGCAGCGCTGAACTAGCTGCTTTTGCTGCGGATTTCTATACCGCAAACCTCGAAGGGCACAACCTAGGTGTCTTTGAAACTTTGAAAGAGATAGACCCGGCTACCTTTGACGCCGTAGTCGGTTCGCTGGATGTTCAAGAAGAACTGGGCAAGTGGGCAGTCACAACACAAGAGCCTTTCCCCGCAGAACGGTTTGAAGAGTCTTCGTCGCCCATAATCCCCGAGCAATTCGATGACGCTGAAGATCTTGCAAATGCCGCTGAACGTCTAATAGAAAACTTGATCACTTACATCAAGCAACCGCAATCTTACGAAACGACAACAAGGCCTGAATCGGTAGGGCACGCTCGGGGACTAACTCATGGCCCAAGCTAACTCAAGCCGGTAATCAATAATGCCCAACGGCTAGCGTTGCAGATGCGGCAACCGGGTTGAAGAACCCCAAGTTGATCAAAAAACTTGCTAATATCGAGGCTGGAAAGGGCTTCATCCATGGGATAGACAGAGTTCTTATCCCACCAGATGTTTAAGCCAGCATCCACAAAAACCAAAACCCTCAAGAGTGCGTCGCCTTTCGGAGGTGGCGCACTCTTTCTTTTTCATGCTCGCAGCTACGTCTGGAGTTCCAGAACTTGAATCTTAGGCGGGTACTCTAAATTTGCATGAGCATCCAGCACCTCATCCATCAATTCATTCACCCAAGCGGAACCCATACAGTAAGTTGAGTTGCCAGCAATCACTAAACCAAGATCATGGTTGGGCGACCACATCATCCCAGACCCATAACCAGGTAAAAGATGGCTAGGCTTAGCACATGGCGAGACCAACTCCAGAGCAAAAACAACAAACAGATCA
>JAHDFH010000060.1 GCA_020628305.1 Acidimicrobiales bacterium
ACAGAAACTTAGTGTTTGCCGAGATCGGTTGTCGGTCGATCTGTCCCGTTGTCAGCTCCATGTGAGTGAGGCGTGAAAACGCCCTGGTCAGCACGGCACTGGCCATGACACCTGGGGGTAATACCCGAAGAGGTGATACCTGAAGGCAAGTGAGTGCTGCCTGAAGATGTTCAGGCGATGCGTATCGCGACACTGGGCGGTTGCTCAGCGCTGAGACGCGCATGTACCGATGTCATGGATCATTCGGTCTATCAGCGGACGCCAGAGGCGTTGTGATGGCAGCGTCAGGCTGGGTATGAAGCGTAACCCACCTGGGGGATCGGCTGGATGCGTGATACGGCATCGGAGGCAGTGACATGCACTGCACGTGTGGAGACCTGCAGCGACGCTTGTCGCCCTCGACAGGGAGCAGGTGATGGTGCCGAGTGGGTGAATGTAATTACTCTACCACCCTGCCCTTCTGGAGCAAAGAGGTTACAGACGTCGTTTCCCAATACCCATTCAGGGCTGTTAGTGACGTTTTAAGCCACGATAGGTATGTTGGAGGTGGTTTCGGTAGGCATGGAGGGCAATCATCGTGTTTTAAGCCGCTTAGGGGGTTTTTCGTTTATTTTTTATGAGAAATCTTTTTGATTGTTGCGCCGCAGGCATTTTCGGTGAGTAATGATGTTGATCTGGCCGATTGTGGTCAGACGGTGAGTTAGTGTTGGCAAGTTGTGGACAATCGCCCTGGCGATTGTCCATCAGCTTGTCAATACGATCGGCCATGGGCCGAAACTCAGGGTCTGTCCACATGAGGACAACAGGTGATTTTCGAGGCCCTTTTTACCCCGACTTATCCAGTGTTTTAATATAGTGTTTAGTATTTTAGTGTTTGCGTTTTTTTGTGATTTCTCAAGCTATTGAAAATAAAAACAAAATCCGGCGAAAAAAAAGCAAAGTGTGTGTGAAATGACGATGAAGCGTGTGTGAAATGACGATGAAGCGTGTGTGAAATGACGTTCGCCAAAATAAAGTTATCCACAGATTTTTGTGTGTGAAATGACGATGATTGTGCTGTGTGTGAAATGACGATAGAGTGTGTGTGAAATGACGAATTTGATTGAATATGTCGACAAGTAAGCGCGATATTTCGCGACTCCTTCCTGACCGTCATCCACAGCCGGATTTTTTTGTTTGCGATATCGTCGACGCTGCGCCGAAGTCAGATACGGCGTCGATGGAGTATCCATTGTTCAGTTTGTCTACGAAACCGGATCACGCGCCACGAGAATACAAGTTTAAGGACAAATGGTTAAAGGTCTCCCCCTCTCCTATCGGCTTGGCGACAGTACATGATCGCGATGTGTTGATTTACTGCATTTCTCAATGCATGGCAGCAATTAATCAGGGGCAGAGGATTGAAAAAACGCTGCGCTTTAGAGCGATTGATCTGCTTATCGTCACCAATCGAAAAACCAGTGGAGAGGGCTACAGATTACTTCGTGATGCACTCAAGCGCCTGCAAGGCACTCAGATAGAAACCAATATCACAACTGGCGGTAAGGAGCAGTGGGACGTGTTCAGCTTCATTGATAAAGCCAGCACCGTTCGGGATTCACGCGATGGTCGGATGCAGGAGGTTGAAATCACCTTGTCCGATTGGGTGTTCAACGCGATTCAAGAGAAAGCCGGGGATATTCTCACTATTCATCGGGATTACTTCCGCTTAAGAAAACCGCTTGAGCGACGACTCTACGAGCTTGCTCGAAAGTCCTGCGGTACAGGTAACAAGCGATGGTCTTTGAAGCTCTCAACCCTGCATCATCGTACTGGCTCGCAATCGACCTATCGCGAGTTCAAACGCATGATGAAATCTATCATTGATGACCATGAACATATCCCGGATTACACCTTTGAACTCGAAGGTGAAACGGTGCACTTCTGGCCCAAGAAAGTTTTTAAGGAGCGTCTGAAGGCTACCAGACCGACAGAAATAGACCCTGCCCTACCCTATCGTCTGAAACCGCAGACGTATGAGAATGCAAAACGTTTTGCCAAGGGATGGGATGTTTACGCGCTTGAGCAAGACTGGCGTGAAATGTTGATCAGGAAGAATTCTTTGCCGGAATCACCCGATGGTTCATTTGTTGGATTCGTTAAGTGGTATGCCTCAGAACATGGTCCGGCGAAGCGCACCTGATTTCTCCGATTGCTTCAAGTAGCTGCTAGCTATTAGCTAGCAGCTGCATAGCAGCTATTAGCTATAGTTGTCTTCGAAATATAAAACTAGCAGCTAGGTAGCAAGTAGGTAGATGCTATTATTTGAGGGTGCCTTCTGTAATTAGGAACTAGCTGCAAGGTAGCAGCTAAACTGTTCATGCTTCATTGATTAACCATATGTCAGCTCAGTAATAGCTGCTAGGTAGTAGCTAGCTTTATACTTGTTTTGTGTTTGATTAAACCGTTAAAACAATAATATAAAGAGATGTTCTATGGACTACGTTGTCGCATTTGTCAGTCAGAAGGGCGGAGTAGGTAAGTCAACCCTCGCCAGGGCGATTGCCAGAGAGTTTCAGCGAAATGATTTTCGAGTGAAGCTAGCTGACATGGATATCCAGCAGATCACTACCGTTAACTGGCACGCCCGAAGGTTAAACGCCGGTTTGGATTCTGTCGGGTCGGTCGAGTGCTTTCGTACTTACAGTGAAGCAAAGGCATCTGCCGGTGCATGTGATGTTCTGATTGTCGACGGTGCAGGGCGGGCCAGTAGCGCGACAGCAGAGATTGCTCGCGACGCAGATTTGGTGATTCAACCGTCAGCCCCAAGCATCGATGATCTTCAGCCCGCAGTGCTGCTTTATCATGAACTCACCAAGCTGGGTATCTCCCGCAAAAAATTATGCTTTGCGTTGACCTTTGTCGGCACGGAGAACGAGGAGGCTCTGGGCCGGGAATATCTGGATCATGCCGGGTACAACATCCTGGATGGCTGTTTGGAATTCCGGCCGTCTTACCGGGCTGCACTGACGGCGGGCCGAACGATTACCGAGACTAGCCACAAGAGCATAAATAAAAGAGCCGATAGTCTGATTCAATCGATCTTCTCGACACTTCAGGGATTGGCGACAGAAGAAACCATGTCGAAAAGTGAAGTAGAGGCTATCTCTTAGCTATTTACTAGCTAGCTTTTATCTCCGCACTAAAATTTGAAAGCAGGTAATAATCTATGGCAACCATTGGAAAGCGTAAAACCCCTCGTAAAAATCCGCTCGGCACTCCCCCGACTGTTGAGCAGGCGCGTGACAATCTGAATGAACCGGAGACAGCACCAGCGATAGACACATCGGTGAATGTGGCACCCGTAGTCAAAAAAGTTACCCCCAAAAATCCTAAGAAGGGTGGGGCGGCTACTGGGACGAAGAGAACGGAACAACGAGTTGATGGACGATCATTACGAAAAACTGGTCGTACAGAGCAGTTCGCAACACGTGTCAGCCCTGATTTCAAAAAAGAACTCTATAGCGTGGCGCAGATGACGGGTAAGAATTACAACGTCATATTGGAAGAAAGCCTTGAGTTGTATAAACAGAAGGAGCTTGCTGGTGCATAGCAGCTAGATAGTAGATAGCCATTATGATCGTCTGTATTTATGCCCTGTAACCACTTACTGCCGCTGCTTTCCATGCAAAAGAACAGACTTTACCAGCACGTTGAGCTGGTGCTCATATGAATCGAAAACAGCAGTATGACTGAGAGCAAGTGTGGTTGCCTCATTTGTGCTTTTGTCGCAAGGACATAACCCCATTTTAGTTCTGTAAATGGTTGATTTCCATAGGTGGGAATTTCCTATTATTTATTAGGGTATTTACAGAGATATCTGACTAAGCGGTTTGTAAATCTATTAGATTGAATTTAAGGGGGCTCTTCACTGCGGTACTGGTAGTCCAGAAATATATTGGCTGGAGTAATAGATCAGTTTTATGACCATGGCGTTCAGATCGCATATGAAAAGGTAGTTTTTCATTCTTCCGAGACTTCCCGTTTGAACATACCAACGTCTGCCACAGGGTGCAAAGCGACAGTTGCTAAATGGGTGTAATTGGGTGTATTAATGGATGATGCTAACCACTGACACACTGATAATTACCCCAAAGCTGCTGCAAACAGTTGCGGAGATAGACGAGTTCAAAGGCGCCTGGCAGGCGCTGGGCACGCTGGCACCGGAACGGCTGTCGGCACTCAAACGGGTGGCGACTATCGAGAGTATTGCCTCATCGACGCGCATTGAGGGCAGCAAACTGACCGATCAGGAAGTCAGGGCGCTGCTGTCGAATCTGGAGGTGAAATCCTTTGCCACTCGTGATGAACAGGAAGTGGCTGGCTACGCCGATGTGATGGAGACGGTGTTCGGTGCCTGGGCCGATCTGATGCTGACGGAAAATCACATCAAGCAGCTGCACCGGGATTTACTTCGCTACAGCTCGAAAGATGATCGACATCGAGGGGAATATAAAACTGCCAGCAATGATGTCGTTGCCTTCGATGAGCAGGGCAATCAGATCGGTGTGGTGTTTGAGACAGCAAGTCCGTTTGATACGCCGAGGCTGATGTTGGAGCTTGTCGAGTGGTTCAATGACCATTACGAATCAAGAGAGCAGCACCCGTTAATCTGTATTGGTATTTTTGTAGTGGTGTTTTTAGAGATACATCCATTCCAGGATGGCAATGGCCGGTTAAGCCGGGTACTCACGACGTTGTTGCTGCTCAGGGCGGGTTATCTGTATGTACCATACAGCTCACTTGAAAGTGTGATTGAGCAGAGTAAGGAAGGTTATTACCTGGCATTGCGGCAGACACAGGGCACGATTCGCACAGCGCAACCGGATTGGTCGCCGTGGCTGACTTTTTTTTTACGTGCATTGTCACAGCAGATGCATCGGTTAAAGGCCAAGGTAGAACGTGAGCGTTTACTGATCACTAATTTGCCGGCGCCGGCCCTTGAGATTCTTGATCATCTGAAAAACCACGGACGCATTACGATGAGTGAGGCAGTGACGCTAACAGGTGCCAGCCGCAACACGCTGAAAGGTCATTTTAAAAAGCTGGTGGAGCAGGGGTTGGTGGAAGCACATGGTAAGGGGCGTGGAGGGTGGTATGGGCTGCGGTAGGTACAGTGTAATTATTGATCATCTTTGGGTATGAGTGTTTAATTTATACGCTCGTTAAATTCATACACACACACCCGGCTATAACCCTATACGCCTATACCCGATATTTTTTACGCCTAAGCTATCGCTCTTTTTTTTTCTTGTTTGTTTGAATTAAACGCACGGTTATCGAACACTTATGGATGAATTTTAAAGCCACGATACCGTACCAAAACGTTGGAATGTGAAGCGCATTTCGGTAACGTGTTTTTTATTCCTGTGCAGACTGGCTAAGCGATAGGAAAAGCGTTTGAATAAACGTGATTAATATCGAACAGGCCACGACAGGAGGAGGGTGCTTTCTGCAGGGACGTTGTCAGCACTGACAGACCGCTACGTTGATATCTGGAAGTGACGTTTGCAGTACCTGAACATCCGTAAAAGCAGAACGCAGGTTCGCGCTGATGGCACGGCCTACGCCGTTCCTCTCTTTGTTCAAAAGACCCGCAAGTACGGCAAGATCATCGATCAGACCGCCGTCACCCGAAAGAAGCCCATCCTTGTGACCGGTGCGCATGACAGCGGCAAAACCCGCTGGCTGCAGCGCATGTATGAAGACGCCATACCGATCTGGGGCGCGAAGATCAAAAGCCAGCCGCTATGGCTCGGTGCACTGCGGCCACTGGTCGCCTGGTGTGATGAGCAGTGTGTGATCGACTGGTGGGAGCAGTGCCGGAAGGAAGAAGAAAAAGACAACGCGGCTGATGCCCGCAAGCTGACCGGGCGTAAGCTCGAGATAGCGCGACTGTGTGTCATGTGACGCCACAAGCCTGCTTATGTGGTTTTTCATCGCACTTAGTAGGGTGCCGGATTTTGGGAAGTATCTGTGGTGCTGGGCGGCCAGCTACGCAGTGAAGCCGGCGGTGATGATCTGTTTGAAATCACAGACATCGGCAGCAACTACGCGGTTATCGTCGCCAGAATGCCACTGTACAGCTACACAGAGCGCGACCGCGAATATCATCGCCGCACGACCGCAGCCGCAGCTGTGGCGAAGCTTGTCGCGGCAGTTGCGACAAGCAACCATACGATCAGGGAACTGGCGTAGCATCGCAACCTCGAGGCCCAGGCTGTGGTTCACGTAGCGCGAGGGATTGTGGGTGCCAGTGAACAGGTCGGCTATCTGAAGAAAGTCGCCAGCGACCGGCGGTTTCATCTATTCGGCGGCAGACTGCGCACCGGCGGGGCAGGGGAGTACGGTGTTGCCTAGGGGATAGTGCTGGCGTGTGTGGTGATTGACGGGGCGGAGTGGAAGGCTAATCGGTTTCTGTTTTTGTGAGCCAACTTGTCCAATCGACAGTAACATCTACGTCCGCTTAGCTGTGCAGCATGATTGGTGGTGAACTGGGATGTATAGAGCGCACTAACCCCTACCCCATAGTGAGGGTAGAAGTTCAGTGCGGAGCGATGACTGGCGGAGCCACTGTACACGCTGTCACACAGACGAGGCAGTGCTTTGCCTGATCATCCACAATGACTATTAGCTGAATGACACCAGCCCTACACACCGCTCATTGTGCCCCTTATAAAATAGATAGAGTCACGTGGGGTGGTCTTTAACCTTACCCGACGGTGGCTAGCATCTTTATAAAAGCTGAACCCACGGCTGCCGTTTGTGTAGTCCTTCTACGGCAAATCTACCACTTGGACCGAACGTTAGTTTCTCCGATAAATCCAAGTGGAGGGTGAATTACCCTAAATTGTTACCAGTTCTTCCATCGGGATTGCTTACGGGAGTTTTTACCCCATTAATCTTTCGGACGTGATAACCAGGGCAACCGCCATTTTCTATTCGCTTAACTAGCTGGCTTCTTGAGAGTGTCCTATTTGAACGATTAATTTTAAAAGACAAATTTCGACCTGTTCTACTTTCGGAGGTAACAGTGATTCTTTTTCTGGCCATTAGCCTTCTTCCATTTATTAGTTTTATAGGCAGCAACCTTCGTGCGTGTGAAGTTGCGGTGTCGCTGCTACTCTAATTACAGTATATCTGACTAAATTAGTCAACTATTTATTGTATATAAATACAGTATTTTTGATTTCTCGATTCAACCGGGAGTTTTGCGTGGATCATTGCCCGGTGCCACTGTGTCCTTGTCTCGGATTTTCCCATCACGCCCTTTGGTTGTCAGTTCTCCACCGCCCTGTTTACGCAGATCCTCTCTTGCAGCATCCTGTGCTCCTTTCTGCGTTCCATGAACAGAAGTCGCCCTGCTAGCGTCATTGCGTTTATTTTCCCATTGTCCGTCAGATCGTCTCGAGATGGTTCTATCTCTGCCTTTAGACATAAGTAATACCTCGCAGGATTTTTGGATGATGCGGGGGTGTTGGGAGTGGAAGGTCTCTTGGAGTCCTTGGAAATTCAGGCGGTTTTGGAATCTCCTGCGGACGAGATGGTGCAGGGATCTCTGGAACCGCTGGGCGTTGTGGTAGCTCTGGGGGAATTTCTATCATGATGTACATTAAAGATTGGTTTACAAATTGCGATATTAAAAATATATTGTAAACCCACTGGGAGGATCATGCAATATGTTAGGTGACCGACTAAAACTTGCCCGTAAAAAGCGGGGCTTTTCGATGGATAAGCTCGTTGAAGAAACAGAAAATATTGTTAGTAAACAAGCGCTTAGTAAATACGAGCGAAATTTAATGGTGCCTGGCACAGAAGTGTTGCTGGCATTAGCTAAGGCGTTGGACAGCAGCATGGAGTACCTGCTAAGTGACAGAGTGAGTGAACTCACCCACGTGGACTACCGAAAAGTCCACCGTACTAGCGCAAAAGAAAGAGCCCGGGTAGAGGCGACCGTGCTTGAGCATATGGAACGCTACCTAATGATCGAAGAGATCCTGGAGTTACCCAGCTCACGCTGGGTGAAACCGTTGTTAAGCGATTCGATGAATAACCTTGACGATGTCGAACTGTTAGCCAATAAACTTCGAAAGCATTGGGAACTTGGTAACAACCCCATACCAGATATGACCGCCTTGTTGGAAGAGCACGGGATTAAAGTACTGATGCTGGCGCTTCCAAACAATGTTTCTGGCTTAACTTGCTTTGTTAATTGTGCTGGTGGTGATGAGCCATTCCCGATCGTCATCGTCAATGAGATACACTCATTAGAGCGTCGACGTTTTACTTTGGCGCATGAGCTGGCCCATCGGCTATTTGATGGTGAGTACTCTGGAGATGAGGAGAAAGCAGCAAATCGCTTTGCAGGATGCTTTTTAATGAATAAAAAACACTTAAAGAAAACCGCAGGACCCAAACGTGCACGAATCGCTTATGAAGAAATTGTACGCCTGAAACATATCTACCAAGTTTCTGCATCAGCGCTAGTGGTAAGATTGGAGCAGATTGGTGCAATTAGTAAGGCTGTACTATCCACTATATTCCAGACCATTGGAAAATCATGGCGTTCTTCGGAGCCTGAAGAGCTTGAACCGGCACGTGGTAGTATGGAGAAGCCAGATAGATTTAGACGTCTCACTCTGCAGGCACTGGTAGAGGAATATATTTCGATTGCTAAGGCGATGGAGTTGCTGCAATTATCACCCAAGCAGATCAAAGAAGCCTTGAATGGCCCAAATATCAGTCATTGTTAGCGATACGAGTGCAATTATTGATCTACAGATCGCTAGGTTGTTACAGAAACTACCGCTATTGCCTTACACGATAGTTATTCCAGCTCCCCTTTTCGAAAACGAGCTGCTGGATTTTTCAATCGAGGAGAAAAACGAACTCCGGAGAATAGGGTTTGAGGTAAGACATCTGCCGGGGGAAGGCGTAAAAAAAGCAATGGAATACTCCGATACTTACGTTGCATTGTCTTTAAACGACTGCTTTGCATTGGCTGTCACCGAAGATTCGGAAGAGGCTTTATTGCTGACTGGAGATAAGAAACTCCGGAAAGCCGCTGATAAGGAAATGGTAGAAACACGTGGTGTTTTATGGGCAATGCGTGAATTACATAACGAAGGGATATGCTCTACAGAGACAATTATCAATTCCCTCAATTCCCTACAGGAAGACCCATGTGTTTTTATACCGAACGCAATGATTAAAGATATGATGAATTCACTACAATGTAGCTGATGCCCAGATGGTAAAAGTACTCGCTCCTGTTTTAGTCGTAGCCACAGCCGTTGTCGCCTGCACAACAGCCCCACCCAGTCACAGCCACCGTCGTACACGACGGTGATTCAATCCACATCACTCCTGCAGGCCAGAAACGGGAAGGCCCATCAGTTGCGATGGCTGGGGTTTATCGATCGGGCAGAGGCGAAACTGGCAGGCGGCAGGCCTGTGAAGCTGGTGATTTCCAGAGTCGGCAGGATTGATCTGGAGCCCGGGCAGTATGTGCAAGGGTGTTTGGTGGAGAGTGGAGTTTATGCGGTGACGGATAGTCAGGTGGCTATTGTTAACAGTACGGAGACGTAACTAGTTAAACGTTCCTATAAAAGACATAACAAATGCGAAAAAAAGGTTGAAGAGGATACTCGCGAATATTAAAACCGAACAAGACAGTTAAACCCCGATATTGCACTAAAGGAGTAGTGGCAGTTCTGCGAGTGAACAAGTATTTTAACTATCCTTAATATCAGTTTGTAGAGAAGTCAGTTTTTTGATTGAACGATCAAGTATTTTAAGGCCACAACATACGCAGTAGTGGCTTGTCGATTGGCCTTCCTTAACAGTTAACCTGATATCTCCTTTTTTTAGACGATGACGCTTATTCGCTTTACAATTGTGTGCTGCACCTACAACGGTAATCTGCGCACTTTTAACTAAAGACTTAGTCGCCATTACGCAGCTCCAGCTCCAGATCTCTTACATGATCCAATAAACCAGAGTGCGCTGCTTCCAACTGCTCCAAAGTAAATTCTTGCCGACGAGCATTCTCCCCACCAACTTGTCTGTTAACACGATTATTTAGTTCAGAAACAACCCATTGATAGTTGGTTTTCTGCCTGCGATGGTCAAGCATTTTACCCACGTGGGGAATCTGGAGTCGGCCAAGAATTCCACCAGCTTCATTCTGAATCCGGTCATTTAGAGCCGCTCGTTGGGAGTTGCGATTATCCTGCCGGGTAGTACGGACCCGCCTCAATCCCTCAGCAGCTTGATCAGGCGATATACCACGTTCGGCGAGTTGCCTCAGTAAGGCTTCAGTTTCTGGATCACCTATTGGGTCCATGTTAGATGCGCGGACATCTCTTTCGTCTACAACATCAACCGGCTGCAGATTATAACCCCCAGGTTCTCTTTCTACTTGACCGCAAGGGTCGAAATTGACTCCCTCTATTTCAGGCAAGAGCTCTGCAAAGTATGCTTGGTCAGCATGGCTGAAGGATCGAAAATCATCCCACCTTTTCGCTACATTAGCTCCAGCATGAAATACGACAACCCCCCGATTTAGCGTACTATCAGGGGAATTTTGCACTATCGCCCGCATCACACGACCGACAAATTGTACAAAAGGTGATAGGTTTGCAAAGATATTACCTACCATAGCCACAGATAAATATTTGTGATCGAAACCTTCACCAAGCATACGTGACTGAACGATCACATCGATCTCATGGTTATCGAGGCTTCGCAAAATACGATCATTGGCAGGCTGACCTTCTCGAGAATGAACATATTCAGCTCTAAGACCTCGAGATCGAAATGCACCGGTAATTTGTATACAGTGAGAAATATCAATTGCCGAGGCGATTATCTTGAGACGCTGCTCGCCAGTTTCATCTCGTAGACGGCGCAACTCTTCTATTGAACAATCCACGATAGAACCAAGACTTTCTTCAGACTGGACAATACCGCGACGAAACTCTGCGCTCTGCTCACCCAATGAGATGACTTCTTCAAGACCAATTGTGCGTTCGACAGTAAGCGATCCATCTATCACAGGCTTGATAATTTAGATGCAACGCAGCGGGAATGGAACTGATCTGAATCGGTTGATCCCAGAGAGGCGTTGTTGTGTTTATTGAGCTTCGTATGAGCCTGTGCGTTTTGGATAGGGTTTGCCGTGATTTGTAGCAGCGGTCACAGTCTCGCGAAGCACTCGGGGCTATCGTAAATCTAAGAGTTGGCGGTACGGTTGTAGAAGTGTTTCTTAGCAGTATCGAGATCGGCGTTTTTCAAGATAGTTGTCGCGTGTATTAATTATGCAGCAACTTTACTT
>JAHDFH010000061.1 GCA_020628305.1 Acidimicrobiales bacterium
TGAAGTTAAGAAGACCTTCGCCATATGGATCCTGTAGAGCCATAAGTGCTACGGTTTCTTGACCATCTTCAACGATAAGGTCCGAAAGTACTTTACCTTGGAGAATATCCGAAGGAGCGGTACGGAAGTATAGATCATCTTCTTCGTAGTTGGTGAAGTCTGGTGAAGTGTTAGCAGGCGAGAAGTGAATCTTGCAACTGTCAACGATCTTGTCGATAACGGTGAAAGAAACACCAGAAGATGCAGCACCAACGATTACGTCAGCTCCCTCTTCGATGTGTCGATCTACAGTTTGACCAGCAACGTCACCGTTGTCACCTGAGTCACCTGGTGACCAAACAACATCTGCTTCGAGTACACCACCAGCGGCATTGATCTCATCAACGGCAAGTTGTGCACCAGCAAATTCAGGTGGCCCGAGGAACGCAAGGTTTCCAGTTTCTGGTAGCAAACCACCGAAGCTTAACACTCCGTCGGCTTCAGCCTCACAGCTAGGGTTAGCTGGTCCGAAAGAAAGAGCTACTGGCTCGGTTCCCTCTTCACCCTCTTCCCCTTCGGTACCCTCTTCACCTTCTGTGGTTTCCTCAGTTGATGTTTCTGAATCATCATCTGTATCACCACAGGCGGCAACGAGGAGTCCGAAAGCAGCTAGCAGAGCTAACAGTTTTCTCAATGAAATTGATTTCATTTATTTTCTCCCAATTGGTTAAACCAAATCACACAAAGTGATCAGGTGAGCTAATACTAATTTTGTAGCCGACCGTGAGCAAGCGTGTAACACTAATGCAAAGAAGCTAAAGTGCCCAGAAATGGCACTAAAGGTATCTAAAGAGTCTTAACTGCGAACCTGCTGGGCTAGTGTGCCTAGATAAAGCTCAATTACCTTTGGGTCAGACAACAAATCTTTTCCGGTACCCTCATAAGCGTTCTTGCCTTGATCTAATACATAGCCTCTATCGCAGATCTGAAGACAACGATGAGCGTTTTGCTCCACCATTACAATAGTGACGCCTGTAGCGTTAATCTTTTTAGTGTTAACAAACACCTGATCTTGCAATGCCGGTGAGAGACCAGCCGATGGCTCATCGAGTAGTAGTACTTGAGGTTTCATCATCAACGCTCGACCCATAGCCAACATTTGGCGTTCACCGCCAGAAAGCGAACCGGCTCTTTGGTCTTTACGCTCCCCCAGCTTGGGAAACATTTCGGTTACATAATCAAAGCGTTCTTCGAAAGAGCCAGAGTCTAAAAAGGCTCCCATTTCCAGATTCTCTTCAATGGTGAGACTCGGAAAAACGTTCTCGGTTTGAGGAACAAAGCCAATCCCTCTGGATACAAGAGAGTGAGCAACAAGCCCAGTAATGTCATCTCCCATGAACTTGATAGAGCCGCTGCGAACCGGAATAAGGCCAAAGAAAGTCTTCAACATGGTTGACTTGCCAGCTCCGTTAGGCCCTACAATCCCGATCAACTCACCTTTGTCGATTTTCATCGAAAGCTCATTCAGAATATTAACTTCAGGAACATAGCCAGCAACAACGGAGTCAATATCGATATAGGCCTGCTCACTCATCGTTAGATTCCTTCTCTAGGCCTGAGTTCTCATCTGGCTCTGACTGGCTAAAGCTTTCCGTCCCACTCTCTTGAGCTTTATCAGAGCTCATCTCTTCATCATGGTGTCTCCCCAAATAGGCATCGATTACCTCTTGGTTCGCTCCAATTTCGGCGTGGGTTCCTTCCGCTATGATCTGTCCTTGGGCCATGACAACAACCCAGTCTGAGATATCTCTCACAACGTCCATGTCATGCTCAACAAACACAATAGTGCGGCCCTCTTCGCGAAGTTCTTTAACATGGCCCAAAAGCTCTTGAGTTAGAGCAGGGTTTACACCAGCCATTGGCTCATCGAGCATGACAATTTCGGGCTCTGCCATGAGAGCTCTCGCCATTTCAAGCAACTTGCGCTGCCCACCAGAGAGACTGGCAGCAAATTCTGAACGCATGTGTGACATATTGAAGCGATCAAGTAGCGCATCGGCTCGCCTTTCGATTTCAGCTTCTTGTTTCTTCCAGGTGAAAGGAAGAAGCGCTTTGCCAAGAGACTCTCCAACTTGGTTAGCCGCCCCAAGCTTCATGTTTTCAATTACTGTGAGCTTGCTAAGCGATTTGGTGAGCTGAAAGGTTCTAACCATTCCTTGCTTAGCCATCTGGTGCGGGCCAAGGGCCTTCATTGGGTGGCCGTTATATGTCCACTCCCCCGCATTGGGCTGATCAAATCCTGTAATTAGATTAAAGAATGTTGTCTTACCTGCCCCGTTGGGACCTATCAAGGCAGTTATCTTATTTCGTTCAATTTCTAAATGTTCAACGTCGACGGCTTTGAGACCGCCGAACTGCCTAACCAGTCCGCTGACTTTCAGTATCGGATCAGGTTTTGTAGCTCCAGGCTTAGATTCTATTTCTGCAGGCGCTTCCGATCTAGACATCAAGGGCCATCTCTCTCTTGCTGCCGAAGATGCCCTGTGGCCTGAATGTCATCAACAACATTAGGGCGATGCCCAAAATTACGAAGCGAGCAATTCCGACCTCGTTGGGGGCGATGAAGCTCTCATCAATCCACCCTTCGGCCTGGGCGGAGCGTATAAAGGTATCTGTGAATGAAAGTAGGCTGATAAAGATGAAAGAACCGGCAACCGGTCCCCAAAGCTTGCCCGTTCCACCAATGATCAGGGCTGCGTATGCAAGGAAGGTTCTGGTTGGGCCAAGGTCTACGGGGCTTGGTTGCACAGAGCCTTGAGCAAGGGCCAATATCATGCCACCAATTGCTCCAAACACACCACCTATCACCAAGCTTTGCATCTTGAAGCTGTAAGCGTTCTTGCCAAGTGAACGCACAGCGTCTTCGTCTTCACGAACCGATTTGAGAACTCGGCCCCATGGGCTGTTGATGGCAAAGTAGGTGAAGGCTATTCCGGTCAGAACGATACCCCAGCCAACCGTCATTACCCAGGCTTCACGGGCTGTGTAGTTGAAGTCGAGAAATCCAAGTTCAAAACCAACGGAACTGGTGTACGGATTGGCTTCATAGAACCCGCTTGAGAAGCCGTTAATGCCATTAGAGCCACCGGTGATCTCTCGAAGTCCCGTGGCACGCACAATGAATCTGAAAATCTCAGCAGCAGCAATGGTGACGATGGCGAGATAGTCAGCTCTTAATCTGAGTGTTGGGTACCCGAGGAGAAGAGCAAAGATGACCGAGGCAGTGATGCCGCAAGCAAGGCCAACCCACAGAGATGCTTCAAAGGCGAAAACTGGAATTGCTAGCCCGTAAGCTCCGACCGCCATAAAGCCAGCTTGGCCAAAATTCAAAAGACCGGTGTAGCCGAAGTGGATGTTGAGGCCAATAGCCGCAAGAGAGATGTAGGCAGTCTCTGGGCGTAGACCAGCTTTTAGAGCACTACCGATAATGTCTAGTATGTCCATCTAACCAACCCTCTCTGCTCTGCCTAGAATTCCTTGTGGTCTAACGAGCAGGATAATGATGAGGATCATCAGGGCGCCAACACTCTTTAGCTCTGGTGCCACCACCAAGGTTGATAGCTCTATAAATATTCCAACAACTAAAGATCCAACCAAGGCGCCGTAAGCAGTTCCTAAACCACCGAGTGTCACCGCAGCAAATATAAGCAGCAGCAGATCAAAGCCCATGTTCCAGCGAACTTGCTGGTCAAGTCCTAAGAGAATGCCTCCAAGTCCAGCCAAGAGGCCTCCAAGAACCCAAACATAAAGAATGACTTGCTGCACGTTAATTCCGGAGGACTCAGCTAGGTCCCTATTATCTGCTACTGCTCGCATAGCTTTGCCAAACTTCGTTTTGTTGATCATGTAGGCAACGGCCACAAGTACAACTATCGAGATCGCCATTGCAATGAGATCTCTCGGGGTAAGAGAAAGGGGTCCTATCTCGATTCCTTCTTGAATTCTATACTTTGAGTAAGCTTGACGGTCTCCGCCTACCTGCCAAAGAATAACAAACCTGATCAAAATACTTAAACCGATAGATATGACCATCATCGAGATTAGCCCGGTTCCTCGCTTGCGCAGGGGTCTCCAAATTACGAGATCATTTGCAGCGCCAAAGCCAGCTGCTAGTGCAAGAGCTAAGGCGGCGGCTACAAGGAATGGGATCGTACCGTTGTCCAGGACCAACGCCATTACAGCGCCAAAGGTAACAAGTTCGCCGTGGGCGAAGTTGACGAGCTGTGTGGTTCCAAAGATCAAAGATAGCCCGATAGAACACATTGCCATGATGAGGCCAAAGCGAACGCCATTAGAAACGAGGCGTGCTACTTTGCCAGCTTGATCAGAGAATGCTGATGTTTCTCCCTGATCGCCGGAGACAAGTCTGTATATTACGGCCTTGTTGTTTCCCGACTCTACCCGGACCTCGAGCGTTTCAGTGGCATCGGCTTGCAACGTGACGCCCTCTGGCAGAGAGTCGGTGTTTAATGTTACCGAATAAGCTCCATCTCCTGGAACTGTAACCGCAAACGTGCCGTCTTCGGCAGTAGTCTCTACACCAACTTCTTCACCGCCTTGAACAACGCTTATGTCAACACCAGCAACGGGTGTGCGTTCTTCATTTATCTCTACACGTAGCGTTCCGGTAATCGCTTGCTCGCTTTGAGCTAGCACTGCGATTGGGAACGACAGGACGAGCACCAAGATAAGAGCCAGCCCTGCTATACAGTTTTTAGCTAACTTCGGCAAAGTGCTCTCTTTGTATCAATTCGTTTGCAGAGATGTTAGCAGACTCACCCGACGGTAACGGTGCTTACAGTCCAATTAAGTTCTCGCTAGACTGCAGCAATGGAAACAATCTTTCGTTCAGCTGATACACGCTTCAATACCAAGCTTGGTTGGCTTGATGCCAAACACGTATTCAACTTTGGAGATCATTACCAACCTGGCAGGTCAGGTTTCGGTAAGCTAGTCGTTTTTAATCATGATGTTATTGCTCCAGCTGGTGGTTTTGGTACACATCCACACCGTGACATGGAGATTGTGACATGGGTGCTATCGGGAAGCTTGCAGCACAAAGATTCCGAAGGTAACGAAGGAATTATCGAACCAGGTCTTATTCAGCGCATGTCGGCTGGAACTGGAATCTTCCATTCAGAGTTCAACGCATCTGACACTGAACCTTGTGAACTGCTGCAAATGTGGGCAGTCCCTGAAGCTGGTGGGTTTCCACCTTCGTATGAGCAAGTTGATGTGACCGAACAGTTCAAAACGGGTGAGCTTGTGAAAATTGTAGGCGCTGATGCTGGTGGTATCACGATGAATCAGCCTGATGCCGAGATGTTCGTGTGCCGAACCGATAGTGAAGATACTTCGTTCGAACTTCCAACTGCAAGTTCTGTACATGTTTATCAGGCACGTGGAACTTCAACTGTAGAAACCCACCAATTAGTAAAAGGTGACAGCCTGGAAATCCTTGAGTCTGATCCAACAGCGGTCGCTGTTGAAGCAGGTTCTGAAATAGTAGTTTGGGCTATGAACTAGCTTCAACCGTTTTAACTTTACGTCTCCACGGTGTGTTGACCTTGTCTCTAACTGATTCGAGAATAAGGTAAAAGTACGGAAGTGATATCAGAACCAGCACTGTGCTTGAAATAAGCCCGAAGATGATTGTGTAGCTAAGCGGTTCCCAGAAAGGATCCGAAAGAGCTAACGGCAAAAGACCAACCACGGTTGTGCATGTTGTTGCAACAAGTGGGCGGAATCTTTGACGTGTAGCTTCACGAATAGCCTCGACAGCGGTTGCACCGTTTTCACGTTCTTGGTTAGCAAAGTCGATCAGCAGGATCGAGTTGTTTACCGCGATACCCATGAGTGACAAGAACCCAATCATTACGAAGAAGCTCAAAGCATTGTCAAACATCAGCAAGCTGGCGAACACACCAAAGAACGAGAACGGGATAGCAAGGAACACCAATAGCCACTGGCTGATCGAACGGAACAAGAAGATGAGCAGGAACAGCATGGCAAGTAAAGCCATGCCGAAAGCTGCAGGCATGGAGTTAAATGAGTCTTGGTTATCTGACTCAAACCCAAAGTCATAAGTGACTGCATCGCTTTCTAGACCGAGCTCATCGAGCTTGTCAGCGTCTAGCCATTCAGAGAGATACGACTCTGTATCGGTTGTGACGGTGGTGACGTTGTCCCCATCAAATCTGGCTTCGATCTGGACATAGGCCTCGCCGGCAGTTCGATTGACGAACTCTAGTGTTGAGGTTCGAGCCTCAACAACGGCGAACTCCGTTGGTGTGCCTTCGTTAACACTCAAGCCATCAAGCTCTGCGAGAATAGCTGTTGAAGCATCCAAGCGAACATCTGCGTCTTCGGAGAAGACCTGCATCTTGAAGGGGAACGGGTCCTCTGGTGGGCCTGCAGATATTACTTCGAAATCTACCCGGGCGGTACCAAAGTATTCATCTTCGATCGGAACTAGGAACTCCTTAATAAGTTCCGGAGCGGTATCACGGGTGCCTATTTCGGTCAGTCGCAGCGAACCCAGAGCGGATCGTTCATTGCCCTCATAGACATAACCACTAACTAGGTTGTCGCCGAGAGCATCAGCTGCTGCCTGAGTGATCTCAGTTACGAGCGCATTCACGTCTTCGATCGTCTCAGCATCGGTGAACTCGCTGATTGAAACTGACATGTCTATTGAGTCGCTTTGTGGTGGGAAAATGTTGAACGGGACGCGTGGGGCGAGCACCGCCAGCCCAGCCAGGGTGAACCCTACCCCCGCCGCTATGCCAATAAAGGCGTTACGTTTGCGATGTTTGTCAGACCCAATACCGGCAGCTAGTGAGTTAGCAAGCTTGTCTTGGATGCGTTCTGTCATTCCTGGTTTGTCAGGAGCGCCTACAATCAGGAATCGAGCGGCGAATGGAATGAAGACAAGTGAAAGTACGAGTGAAACTGCAAGTGCAATCATCACAGAGATTGGAAGAATACGGATGAACTTTCCTAAGATGCCGCTAATTGCCAGCATTGGAGCGAACACTAAGATTGTAGTTAGAGTTCCGGAAACGCTCGCCTTGCCGACTCGGCGAATGGCGATCCCAACCGTTTCTAGATAGCCTCTGCCTTCTCTTCGATTGTTGTATATCGATTCAGTTATAACTATGGCGTCGTCAACGAACAGCCCCAGTGCTAAGACGATGCCAAACAGTGAGATTGTGTTCAGTGTAATTCCGGCCAGGTGAATCATGCCGACCGATGTCGCCATGACTGTCATGATGAATACAGCGGCTATGACAGAAGCTCGCCAAGTTATGAGCACCAAGGCAACGAGCGCAACGCCAATGATACCTGTGATGAAGTTGCTCTGAAGGGAGCCAATTTCAGTTTCGATCTGGGGTGCATAGTCGAAAGCTACGAAGCTCTCAAACCCGCGTTCAACAACGTTGGCTTCTTCAATCTGAGACAATGCTCGGTCAGCGGCCCGCTTCAATTCTATTGAGTCAACTCCGTCTGCTGCAACGACTCCAATACTTGCAGCGGAGGTAAACTCTAGAGACTCAGAAGTCGAGCTCGTCAACAAGCTGTAGCTGATGTCTCTTGTAGCTTGTTCTCCGTTTGGAAGCTCCTGCGAAATAGAGAGAGGGTAAACCTCGGCTAGTTCAATCTCTGGTTGATCTTCGTAAAACTGCAGCGTTTTTTCAGCTTGGGCTTCAAGCTCAGCTGAGCCGACGTTTTCTACCGAACGCACTCCAACTAAGAGGTCATACTTACCTAGAAGTAGAGCGAGGTTGAGCGGGCTCGCCCTGAAGTTAAGGTTCTCGAAATCGCCTTCCACCTTCGCATATTCTTCGGAGAGAATTTCTGCAGCATCTTCGGTAGTGAAGCCTTCTTCAAGCTCGGCAATGAGGGTGAAAGAGTTGGGTCTGGCCGCTGACTCGATCGATTTGACCTCTTCACGTTCGCTGATCGCTTCCACTAATGGAGCTATTTGTTCATCTACCTCTTGTGGCATCAGCACCTGCGAAGGATCATCTGAGATGAACTCGCCACCTGCTGTCGCTATTGGAACTTCTACTGCCGGAAAGCCTTCACGCGGCATCCAAGATGTGTACGCAAGGTAGCCAAACACTAGGAGAAAGAGCCAAAGTGAGAGGGTTAACGGGGTGGTCTTTGCAAAGAACTGCGAAAAGCGACTTAACATTGAAATCCTAACTGGCCTATCAGGGCACCTACGACTTGAGCCCACCGCAGTAGAGTCTAACCGCACAAATCAGGGCGCGGACGCACTGATCTAGTTTCCTTTCGGCAGTGCGAAAGAATGTGTTAATGAACCGGAATAATCTGCCTCCAGTGCTACTTTAGAGTGCATGTCGAATATGAAAAAAGCCGTAATCGCTCTAGTTGCTCTTGTTGTCCTTGTTGTCGGTGTCTTAGTTGTGCGCATCCTTGTCAATGATGCACCTGAGGCGGTATCTCTCGAGGATGTAGCGGAAAACGCAGCGGAGCTGTCCGACACAGAAGGGCAAACCGATGAAGCTGCTGATCCTGAACCAGCTGTAGAGATTAATGACATTAACGGAAGTTGGTCTATCAACACAGAAGCTGGTGAGTTTGATTTCGAAACAGCAACTGGCTCGTTCGTTGGGTTCCGGATCGATGAAGAGCTAACCATTGGCGAAGTAACCGCCGTTGGTAGAACTGATCAGGTTTCAGGTTCTTTCGAAGTCGCTGACAATGTGTTGACTGGGGCCGAGATCTCGGTTCAGGTTGCTGGCTTCACAACAAATGATTCTCGACGAGACAGCCACGTGAGAGATGCCCTCAACGCAACTGAGTTCCCAGAAGCAACTTTTGCACTCGCTGAACCAATCGAACTGGATGCTGACTCCATTCTAGCTAACGAATCGTTTAGTGTTGAGGCCGCTGGCGAGCTGACTATGGCTGGTGTCACGAACGCGGTTGTATTCCAGATTGATGGTCAGCTTGTAGATGAATTCATTGTTCTGGCTGGATCAACTTCGGTTGTCTTCTCTGATTACAATGTTGAGGTTCCATCGGCACCAATTATCGTCAGCGTCGAAGATGAAGGTGTTCTAGAGTTTCAGCTGTTGGTCGAAAGGTCTTAATCTCAAACAGGTCCTTAGATCCTAAGCTGAAGTTGATTCTATGAACTTAGCTGAGGCGAGAAGTGCGTCTTGTGGGCTTATGAACTGCATGCCGAGTTTGTCTTGTGAGTTAGCTGATGATACTTCGCCAGATACTCCGAGCCTGTTCTTGATGCTCTTCATATCAGAATCGAAGATAGCCATGAGCTTGACCATAAAGTCCGGCGCCTTGCGAGTCTTAGCCTTGCTTGACTCAATATGTTTGTTGAGCAGTTTGGCAGAGGCAATCATAGTGAGCGCCCCAGCAGCGGCCGGCAGGCGCTCCCCTACAGCTTCGGGTCTTTCAAGAGCAAGTCGATGCATCTTAGCGACGTCAGCGACATCAACTATCGGAAAGCTCAAGTCTGGAAGGGCTGGGTCTTGGCCTTTCAAAAGTCGTTCAACCAGTTCCAGCGACGAACCGTAGCTGCGATCTAGCGGAGTGCCCCATACAACACCAGGGTTGATTGTGCTGAGCTCAATCTTTGGAGCTTCGTCTTCAACAAACTGCCACGCTGCTTGTTCAGCCAAAGTCTTTGAGTCTTCATATGCGCTGGTCGCAGAGCTGCCGGTTGGTGACCAGTTCGTATGGTCGAGCACTTTCTGATCTGAGCGAAGATCATCGTTATAGATTGCGGCGACAGATGAAGTGACAACGACTCGCTCGACTCCTGCAGCCTTGGCTGCTCGAAGCGCACGAAGAGTTCCATCGACCGCTGGGCGAATCAGTTCCTCAGGATCTTTAGGTGAAGCGATAGGAAACGGTGAAGCAGTATGAAGAAGTGCATCGACGCCTTGTAAGGCGTCTGCCCATCCATCGTCAGAGTTTAAATCAAGCTTCACAAAAGAAAGCTTCGATTCATCACTCTCCCCCACAGCTTTGCGGGTCTCTTCAGCCTTAGCGTCAGAACGAACTGAGCCTCGAACAACATAACCGTTGTCTAGAAGCTCCTTGACGATGACTTTGCCAATGAAACCTGATGCACCTGTAACTAATACTGTTTTGCTCATTGGCACAGGCTAGCACTTATAAAAGCGCTGGAGTTTCTCCTGCTATGAGCATTGGCGGTGGCGTTTTTGTTACCACAGCACGCTCGACGTTCGCTCTTCTTTGAATTTGGAGCGTTTGTACCGTTAACTTTATTGCAGCTCTTTTCAGTATCTTAGGTGATTCCAAATCTGCTCCGCCACCTGAGTCGGCAATGAGCTGAGCGTCAATAATCTTTTTTGCAATGGCGTCCCAGTTTTCGTGTCGAATCGGAATAGCTGCGAGCACGTCTATCATATTTGACACAACAAGATCGTCGCTGTAATCGAACTCTTCAAAGCGCTTAGCTAAATCGAGAACTAGCCCTTGTCTCAATGGGTGTTGAGTATCTAGCAGCATGACCGTGGCAGCATCTGATTGATTTATGGGACATGCTTCAACCTCTTTAGTCTTGTACGGTTTAAGTCGGTCTGTGATCGGTTTCTTGTCTACACCGTCAAGTAGTTCTGCGACAACTTCCATGTGAGCTCTAACTTCTGTTTGAGCCCAATCAAATTGATCGAGCCCTGCCAAGAGGTCTTGTCTCAACTCGTCGATTTCCGTGTCAATTTTGCGTAGACCACTTAGTTGTTTAGCCGTATAGCTATCTCGTTGTTGGTGGTTTGCTTGAACGATCAGTAACGCTGCAAGAAGCTGCAACAGAGTTCTCCGTGAATCAATTTCTTGTGGCCTAAAAATATTTCTAAGATCCTTGATTGCAAGACCTAGCCCAACTGAACGTTCAGAATCTGCCTCCCTGATTAACTTTGCAAGCTGCCATCTAGTTCTGCTTTTGGGTTCTACCTCCACGATGGGGATCTGTGGATTTTCGCTCGATTGAGCCAACAGGGTTAGACTAAAGATATCTAGCTCATAGATGTGATTTCCTAGGCGTCGTCTAATTTGATCCAGAGAGATTGGCTCTGACGTGCTAAATAGGTCTCCCATGATTCACTCCCGTCTTGATTCCGCAGGCGTTAATCCTACTCAGTTAGTGAACTTAAGGCTCTATGGACTGCCAGATCTTCTTGGATTTCTTCAATA
>JAHDFH010000062.1 GCA_020628305.1 Acidimicrobiales bacterium
TTACTATTAACGATTAATTCAAACGGCTCACACACAAACTATCTGACACTACCGTTTTTCTCGTTAATAAAATTTATTTACCCCCAAATCACCCCCGCCACGCGAAACCTGCTTTCACACACAATGCGTATCCATTGCTCTATGCTCCACGCTTTTATTTGCAAGGAATGAATTTGCGAGCATTCGAAACAGTCAGAACAATTTATCTTGTCATGTATGCACTAATCTGGGCGATTGCATTACTAACTATCATCGGTAGCTTTGTGGGTTTTTTCACTGAAAACCTGCAAATCACACCTCTGCCTACGGTGATTGGTGCAGTAGCAGCTGTGGTTGTCTTGGCTATGATTCTATCTTGGCTGATTTTAATCACTATCTGCACAATTGATAGTCGTAACTTTCTTGCCGATATCCATCAACACCTGCTCGTCACAAGAGGCGACAACAATCAATCTAGGCGAGACAGTCCAGATAGGTTCGACAGGCCCATCTGAATGCGCGACTCAAATAAACAGCTCCAAACAGCATTGCCAGCAAGCTAAAAAGTATAAGTATGATGAGGTCGTCAAATCCCAACCTTGATAGAGTGAAGTCACTCGCACCATTGCATTTCTCAATACTTATGGGTCAAACAGCATAAATGTGCAAGCCAACGCACTTAACTAAATCACTGGGATGAGTCGATATTAGACGTTCAAAGGTCCATGGTAGGTGCAAATGAACTAAGTTAAAAACAGTTCCTTAAGGCTGGAACAACCATCCTCTAATCGAACTTGAGCTGACCAAATTAGCAGCAACGGACTTGCACTCGCGCTTAGTGAGATCTGTGAAATCCACATGTGCATGCCCTTCGAAAGGATCATTGTCGACAACTACATTTTTTACCTGGGGAACAACACCGTCCTCTCTAGTCTCGAGCGCTGTGTAAGCATCGATAACTTCTGCATTGTTAATCGCCATACTTCCAACGCTAGAAAGACTCTGTGATAAGTGCTTCTGGTAGGCTGATTGTGCGTCAAACTTACCTGAGCAAGTGACTGAGAGCTTTCGAGCATCTTTCTTCGAGGGTCTAAAGGCCTGCATGGAAACAGTGCCTTCACTAGTCACCCACGAGGAATGTATCTGACGAAAGAACAGCTCTTCTGAGCTATCAGGTGTTGAATCAATCTCCATTTCAATTTTCGTGCTCATCTAAAGACTTTTCAAAAAATCCACTTTCCACAATAGCCAACAAATTCCTCCAACCTTTCAAGTCATCGAGTATGTGATCTTGGAAATCAGAACTATTAGTCTCGGAGTTGTAGATCTGAACTTCGGCGTCTTCTTGCTTTGTATCAACTTCAACTGACACCGTGTATGAGTCTTTCTGCCACTCTAAGAAAAGATCTTGGTCTGGACCAACAAAAATAGCGGGGTAACCAGTATCTTCATTAAATACACTTAGAATTCCCTTTACGAGCCATTCACGCCGACCGTCCCCTAAAGCACCGCTAGATTCAAATGATTCAGGAGAGCTGTAACTAAGTTCCTCAATACGAGCCAATACGTCATGTCGAGGCAATATCTCAAAGGAATCCACTTCCTTTATAGATTGAATGGATCCATTTTCAGCCACTAGGCCGGTCCCAGTAAGTAAAACACGCTCGAGAGCATTAACCTCTTTAGCACTTTTGAGAGCCTGCTCGGTCAACGTCACTCGGTCGTCGTTGCCAGAAAGGTCACAGGAAACTATATCCCCTGCCAAGTTACGTATGTCGAATCCTAATTCATCCAATGAAATATTCGATACGACCCCCCTAACCTCCACTGCTTGCTCTATTGGGGCCCCAGCTCTGACAATTCCTGCCAGGAACGCTCTGCTCGAAGTATCAAGTCGAGCGCGCTGTGTTTGATCGACAGCGTTGGGCGAAAACTCAACATACTCTCCAGTCTTTAAACTGCTCCCGAGCTTTTCAAAGCGAGCAAGCATTCGCGAACCTAAAGCTTCTAGCGCTAAGTCGCGGTCGCCGGCGTTAGCTGCGTTTAATGCTGTGATAAAGCGTTCTTTTGCCTTTGATATAGCGCTACGCACATCATCAGCCCTTGGCACATCAGGCCCAATTCTGAGATCAAGGTGCGCAATAGCGCTACCCTCACCAACTTCTTTCAGCTGTAAGGAAACCGCGCGACGAAGATTAGCAGGGCCCCGCATCTGTTGGTGCTGCTCTTTATACACGTCGTTGGCCACCTGGATCAGGATGTCCTGTACTGCCGACAAATCACCCAGGACATCCAAAGGGATAGAGTGCTCTACGAAGCGCTCTCCTCCCAGCTTTGGGCCGAGAAACGAATTGCTATTTTCCTTGTCGGAGGAGTCTGACACTGTGACGTTTTATCTGTTTGCTAAGACACTAAATGATCAAACAGTATGCCATACCTAAAATTTTTCGCTTGCAACTATATTGGATAGCCTCGAAGGCAGGCAGGAAAGGACAATTCGTCAATTTACAGGCATGAACTGGCACAAACTCATGAACTTGCCCACCTAGTTAGCTTAAGAGGAATTAGAGAAACCTCTCAATAACTCAGCACACGACGTTCTTGCCGCTCTGACTGGCTTTACACGCTCTTCAGGCTGTGTTTGTAGCTTCAGGCATTTCCGCTCTTTCTAACTTGCAAATACGCTCATATGATACTTATCGAAAAAGGGGGATTTGCTAACACTGCTCCTTTTCTCCCAAGGGCATGTTTCAAGATATTGATGCTAAAAGTTGGTTTTGATGCTCTCAGTAGCAGTATGTTCAGAACTTTTTACTAGGTTGCTTTGACTGCACTATAAAGTGTGGAAACATCCTACCGGATGCCAAACAGCTCACTCATCTATGACGGATTTTCGATGAAACAGTAGGTGAGAGAAGCAAAAAAATTCAACATGGATTGATATGTGTGGCAAAAAATATTCGTGAATTAATTCGTTACGGCGAGCACTCGAGAAAATACAACTCTATAAGTAGGGACGTTTAAACATAATGCGCTGTGGTGGAGCAAAGCCATTGCCAAATCTGTAAGAATCTCGCGAGGCACCATACCCGAAGGAAGTGCAAACGCTTCAGGAGGGACCCGACAAGGAAGGAAGCCCTTAGCAAATGGTTGCTATAAATAATCCGCGGTGCTCATCCCCGCAACTAGGGTATGCCATCAGAGGGACCCGTCCTGGCTCTGCTGGTGTATTTCTGTTCCGGTGATCGTGTTCACGGTTCCTGCCCAGTGTGCAGCCTAGTATGGAGTCAGGAGGTGGTTACCAATGGACAAGCAAACAGAGACCATGCTGGCCCTCGCTGCGAGGCTTAACGCGTACAGCGAGGATGGACAATCAGTATTCCATCAGTCCGATCTTCAGAAACTTCTCTCTATCGCGCTAGATACGCCTGAGAATCCACCCACCTATAACGTTAGTAATGTCCTCAATCTGCCAACGATGAAAGACACAGACACATTGCCCTAGTTTGTTGAGCTTCGCCATCGAGGCCAAAAACCCCAGTTTCGCCCACGTAGAAAAATGTCTAGGCGGCG
Source organism: Acidimicrobiales bacterium (assembly GCA_020628305.1). Taxonomy (GTDB): domain Bacteria; phylum Actinomycetota; class Acidimicrobiia; order Acidimicrobiales; family SZUA-35; genus JAHDDW01. The sequence goes on from JAHDFH010000062.1 coordinate 3,553, forward strand.
GTCTAGAAAACTGAATTACTCAAAATTTTTCTAGGGGGTACCTGCTATGCCCGTTGCATAGTTTGACCTGCCGCAAATAGCTCAAACTGGTTATCCACATTTTTTAGGGTTCATGAGGTATACAACATGATCGTGACACGCTAAATTTTAGACTACTACGCTGCAGGGTCATCGGAGGCACCTGTTATAGCGTCATTGTGTTGATCAATCGGTCACTAGTCTCCATGTCTCGGTAAACAAACAAGTCGACAATACTTGTCTAATCCACTACTAGATTTTCAGATTGCTTGCAATATCGATCTCTACTCTATCCCAAGATACCTGATCCGCCCTAATAAGCCTTTTAGTGAGTACAGGGTGAGGTACATCTTTCTGCAGTGAATTGAAGTGTGCATCCGTAGTGAAGAATGCACTCACATAGCTAAGATATACTGAATGCATACAATCAAACCAAACCCCCCTCGAGTATTTTCCATTTGAATTGCTCTGTGCCTTCGACATAAGCGCCATCATCAAGAAAGGTCCACGATGAACTAAACCTGTTAGATGCTCGATCACGTATACGATTCTATCTTCAATGGAATCGATTCCAACTTTTCCCCAGTAGTTTTGAATAGGATGATTCTCAATTTCTAATTCACTACAAAATAAATGCAAGATAAAAAATATTGATAGTTTGTATGTATGACGATCATCGTTAGTCAATGGCTCACCAGCCAAAACAAATGGTAGTTGATTGACCATGCTATTCAGCATTGCATCCATTCCAGCAACATCATCCATTCCAGGAAGCACCGAGCTACTATTTCGTGTTATGCCATGAGCAACTTTTGTTAGATTCTGGATCGATTTAATACGGTGACGTATCTCAGTCTTATCGTAAACAAATGTTCTGGATCGATCATCCACTATATCCCGCCATGTTTTTGCAAGCATTCCTTGGCTTGTTAGTGATCGAATTGGCCCCTGCAAGGGCATACCTTGCTCTACAAATTCTACAATGAGCTCGGAAACTGACGGTAGAATTTCTCTGGAGAAAAGGTTCTGACTAAAGGCCAATAGTTGTTCTTTTCGTTGATCGTTTTTTGTGGTCAGTATCTCCCAAAGGCAGGCAGGCGATATGCGCCAATCACGCCCCTTATTCTGTTGCAGTATTCTTGTAGCAAGTGCGTCACGTGTATCACGGCCTTCCAGCATATGATTGATCGCCGAAGTTTCAAAATACCAAGTATCCATTTAAATTAATCAAGCAGTCGACGCTAATCTGCGATGCTGCAAAAAGTTACACGTAGTTATGTTGTTTCGCAAATGTACAAGCTCCTGCAGGGGACGAACCTAGCATAATTACATTGCTAGGATTATTTTTATGCACAACAGATGTAACCTAAGCTACAGAGTGGACGCTCAACTTAAAAGGGAATGTCATCGTCAAAGTCTTTGGCGCTCTGACCGTGTGTGTTTCTAGCTGTTGTAGCGGCACCAGTGGCAGGCATGTCATGAGGCCGCACTTTTTGGCCCGTGCTGATATTTGCTACCAGCTTATCTTTCAGGCTTGAGACAATCCCGTCAAGCGCCGAAGCTTCTTGCTGCAATATCACCTCACCACCTGTTTGCTTTGTGTTCGCATCAAAGAACGCATAAAGGTTCATGGACTCGCCAACATCGCCGCTCCTTTTGCAGTATTGCGAGCGCTGCAGTACAACACCCACGGGCGCGTTCATCAATTGAGGGTAGGCACTAATCTGCACAGATACCTCTTTGCCTGCGCTATGGTCGTACTCCATCACCTGGATAGGTTGGGGTACTACCTCACGTTGCTTTATACAAGCCATTAGCGCGTTAAGCTGGGCGTATCCGTATGTTTCCTCACCTGCTGAATTGTGGGTGTAAAGGTTCAAATAGTTTGCCTCTGCGCCGTTGTCGGCCTTAAAGGTGAACTCCACCCCTGATGCGCCTGTGTCTGCTGTGATGGCCTTTGCTTTAGTGAATACCCCAGTGTATGCACCGCTTTGAGTTATTCGCTGATAGCCACTTGTGCTGCCCGCAATGGCCTGTTCAGCGTTTAGTGTGTAAGTTCTGCTCATGATGTTTTGCTCAGTGTGTGTAGTAGTTGTCTATAGCGGCAAGTACCGCGCTTATGTCGTTGTCTACCAGTGGTGTATCGAACATGCCCATAGGTGACTTGGCAGTGCATCGCCCATCGGAGTTGGTTAGGAATTTGTAAACGCCATCACCTTGAGGCTGCGCCCACAAAACAACTTCAAATTCTTTTTCAACTCGGCCGCGCAACGACCCTTGTACATCGACAGATTTAATCAATCGCATGTTGTCGTCCTGAATCGTTGATTCGACGCCAAGGAATATCACCGTTTTATCAGGTTGCTTTGCCTTGATTAGAATGTCGTGCAATGTGTCTCTGTAGCGCCCCCAAGCACCACGGGTGTCGTGCTCTTCAAATCGGATTACATCGAGGTACACGTACTCTGCAAGGCTTGTGAAGCTATCAATGAGGATCGTGGGTGCATCGCTTTCAAGTGCCCGATTAAACGCGAGTAGAAACTGCTCTAAGTTGGCAGGCTGAGCGTGCTTAGTGAATCGGCCAGCGCCTCTGAATGGCAGTGCCTTGCGTTCTGTATTGATAACAATGGTGGTGTCAGGGTTAAGGTTTCTAACAGAGGTAGGCTTGCCAGCGCCGGAGGGACCACCCACAAAAATATTGGGCTTGTCGTAGCTTGCGCTCATGTTCGTGGCCTCTCCTGATACTGGCCACACTCAATGCGTCTTGCAGGCACCCCCATAGCCACATCAACTCGTTTAGTACATTCGCCAAGCCCCTCGCATGGGTTCTGTGGGTTCCGCTCAAAGTGTTGGCAACGTCCGCACCGTACTAGGGTTGTATACGTTCGTGCCTTCTCCTGTGTCTCATCCTTGTGTCTTGTTGCCCGTTTAATTGCGGCCACGATGGTGGCTGTATGCTTTGCTAATTTGCTGTCTGGCTCTTCGCACAAATCTTCAATATCTTGATCGGTGAACATGGCCCGCACTTCATCCTCTGTTACACCGTGTGCAGTGCATAGGGCGACGAATCTTGGCCAGCGCAACGGGTCGGCTTTTATTGTTGCCTTTTTCTTAGTTCTAGGAATAAAAGTATCAAAACCCTCAGAAGTACATTTTCTCTCCACTTTTGAGGGTATTGAGGGTTTTATTCCTACGTGGTTAGAATCAAGTATCTCTTGCCAGCTCATAGGTCACCCACAACAATCTCGGGTCGAACGATGACCAAAGGTGAAGGTGGCCGACCACCTGTGCTAGCTTGCTCTCTGATCTGAACGTAGCCTCGCTCTTCCAATAACGAAACGGCATCCATGACAATTTTCGCTGTAGGGAGTCTGTGCTTTAGGTCTAAGTAAATATTTCTAATCGTACTGGTAGAAATTGTCTTTCTACGAATCAAGTCTAAGACCAATCGGGCATTGCTCATACTTATGTCCGCACCCATTGTTGAAAGGCTTGAAACACTGTGTTGAAGAATGACGGCCATGATCTCTAGTGCAGACTTCATGGTATCGCCCGACACTGGTAGCTCCCAAGGTTTCTGACTCGAATACAAAGCACCGTGTAGAACGGCAGCAATTCGCAATACGGCGCCTGCTGATTTCCCAGCCCAGCTTTTGTAGTTCACCAGTGAGCCATCGGGCCGCATCTCGCGTTCAACCCAGTGACGGTATTCCTGCCATTCATCCATCGCATCGTCCGACAGAGAAAGCTGATAGCAACCGATATCAGCGTTGACGTTCGGAGGCCAATCGAGCATGTTAGTAATTTCTCGCTCGTATGCCGTTCTAACAGCTGAAGGTATCGGAGGCGCATCAAGAGTCCGGTAACCTAATTTTGACTGAGGGTTCAGGAACAAAATTCGAGCAAAAAGCCCTTTACCTTCTGCCCCCTTGATTGATGCCAACCCATTCAATACCTCGGGTTGGCAGCTGATCCCCATAGTTATTCTTGGATACCTGAGGTGTATAGTCTCGCGGCTTAAGCGGTCAGTGGTATCACTGTCCCCACTATGTCCCTTCAAAAATATATCGAGGTTTGGAATACCGTTTGAGTAACGCCCTCCTACTATGTCGAAAATACCTCCTTCAGAGGATAGGAGGGAGATACATTCACCGTGAATACCCAATAATGAGCTTATGGTTTCTGGTGTTGCATCAGAAGTCCAAAGTCTTGGCGCTATTGGGGTATCAGGTAAGCCATTCTCCAGTTCTAATATTTCATCGGTGTATCGCTGAATGTCGCTGGGTTTGGTTTTAACATTTGCTGCCGCCGCTCTAAGAGCTTTAATTCTGGCCTCTGTGGTCTTGCGCTCACTAACGGCGGCTTTTATCTCTAGCTCTACTTGCTCGGCTTGTTCATGCTGCCAATTTGTCAGTGGGGCAGTTGCCGTATTTACAACGGTGCTTTTCAGATTGGCTGGGTCCAGTGTGACATTCAGCCAGAGGTTTGTTGGCTCTACGTATCCGTCAAAAGGAGAAATAGTTAGACGCCTAGCAGCTGCTGTAGCGGCTGCGGCCAGTACCATGCCTCCGGCTAACTCTGGCGGTGTTTCTGTGCTTGCAGATATAGCTTTGGCTTGCTCCCCTAGCCATGTAGGGAGAGCGGATAAGTTTAAAGCTGGCAATGTGGGAGAATCCAAACTAATAAGTTTCGGCCACGGGGCAATAAGATACTCTTCTGCATCTTGTCGATTTGCGCTCGGGTCTTGTTTGGCTTCTTCTATCTCGGCATGTGCCATCCGTATGAGCTTTATAGCCACGTCATCAGTTACGCCCAAGTCCGTAGCTAGTTGCTGATACTGTGCTGCGGAATAGCATCTTATCTGCGCGTTGTGCTTCTCATAGAACGCTCGCAGGTTCATACCGCCACCTTTGGCGATAAGCCCGTGAACATGTGTTCGCCACCTGTGCGGGTGTCTACGACTCGAACCGTTCCTTTATTGAGTAATACCTTTAAGGTTTTATCGACATAAGAGCAGCGTGGAGCATTGGAAAGCACCCACTGTCCCTCTATCAGAGTAGTAGCCATAACACCGCAGTCGTCAGCCCATTCCTCCCGCTGTTCAATGGCAGAGGAGGTGTTATGATCACAGGGGCTCGGTGTTGATGCTGCGGCGCTTCTGGCGGGGCGCTGCGGTTTAATCTCTTTCATCCCGCGACCACTTTGTCGGTGCGCCTTTCAATTTGATTCTTAATCCAAGTATCAACTTCGGACTCTACCCAGGCTACTGCCCGACCACCTAGGGGCACTCGAGCGGGGAACACCCCCTCCCCCATCCTTTTGTACACGCCAGCACGGCTTAATCCTGTTTTGCCACAAACTTCAGGCAGCTTTATCAGTCGACGTTGTTCCACAATTACACCCCTTATCGTTTCAGGAGTGCTTATTTCAACCTTTAACTATTGTGCCGTGGTATATCCAACTTCACATTCAAAGTTGGATACTCATTCCCTAAATAAGTATCCGAGTAACTTAGGGGGGGATGCATCACGTCGTTCTATGGCGTTCGCTTTTAATTTGTAGTAGTTGGGATCCCTATCTTGGAGTCCAATAGCACGCTGTATATGCGTCGGCTTGGCGTTAACCGCCACACCGTCTAATATTCTCAGCCAACGCACACCAAACTCGCCCTTCGGCTTTTGCATAATTTTTCTTTTTATGCGGTTACCCGTTTTCCCTATTCGTTCATAAAGACCTAGGTTTTTTTGTCGCTCCATCAGCCTTTTCTCGACATCTGCCAGCTGAGACTCAAGAGGAATGGAGAGGTCAAAGACATACCCCTCCAGAAGATCACTTCCACCGCCGTCTCTCGCTTCTTTCCTTTCCATCACATCAATCAATCGATCGCGCAAAGAGGGCCGGATGTTCTCGCTGTAAACATTTGTCCCTGAGTGCAATACATTCCAAGGCGCATTTCCCCCCTGCATAATTCCAGGACACCAATCGGGCTCGTCCGACCATTCAGGCAAAGGGTCCTGCCAGTGGGATAACCATGGGTAGTATTCTCGGTCCAAATTTTCCATTGCCGAATTCTGCTTTCCGCGATCATCTGCAAAGCGTACTTTGTCCGTTAATTCCTGATAGCGCGGATTACGCCTTATAAATTCCCATGACCAAAGCGCCCGACTATCTCCATGGTCCACATATTCACTCTCGTTTTGATAATCACAAACTTTTTTGGGATATAGGCTGCTGTACATCAGGCCATCGAAGCCTCTAAGGAATAAACTGATGCTCCGTCTTTCAGCGCGTCCAGATAATTTGCCCATAAGAGCATCATCTGTTTGCGCTCCTCAAGAAAAGTAGTTCTGTTATAAGCCCGCCCCAACGGGTCTCGTACAGCGTGTCCTAACTGATGCTCGATAACATCAGGTCGAATTTGGTGTATTTCGTCAAGCAGAGTTCTCGCAGTTGCCCTAAACCCGTGAGCCGTGACCTCTCGACCTTCCAAACCAAGGGCGATCATTGCAGACCGCATTGCATTTTCACTCATGCACTTTTTTCGATCTCTGGGATTGGGAAAAACATATTCCCCCCTGCCAGTAAGCTCATATAGCTCAGAAAGCACTGCAATCGCCTGGGACGCCAGAGGCACAACGAGCTCGGTCTGTGTTTTGCTAGTTGTGAAACGCCATTCACCCACTTCAAGATCTACATCTTCCCACCGCATTGAGCGTAGTTCGCCAGGCCGCACTAGGAGCATCGGCATCAGTTTCAGCGCCGTTCGAACCTGCAGGGTTCCGGTGTAGGCATTCAATGTTCGCAGAATTGCGCCAAGTCGAACCGGATCAGTCACAGCCGCAAAGTGACTGTTCTTATAGGGCCTTAATGCGCCGTCTAAATCAGCTGCCGGATTTCGAGAAGTCTTACCAGTGGCAATTCCGTACCGAAATATTTGACCGCATGTTCGCCTGAGCCTATGCGCAGTTTCAATGGCTCCGCGTTCTTCAACACGTCGCAACGCAACCAACAACTCCGGAGCTTGCACTTCTTCAATTGGTACACGCCCTAAGAATGGGAAAATATCTGCACGCAAACGCTCGATAACGCGTTTTGCATGTCTCGGTGCCCATGTGGGTGCCTTTCCTTCAAACCACTCTTTGGCTATTGCCTCAAAAGTAGCCTTTGTCTGTGCTGCTGCCGCCTCTGTTAGTCGCGAGTTATTGTTAGGGTCCAAACCTTCATTCAGAGAGGCTCGGGCGGCGTCACGCTTACCACGGGCCTCCTTAAGCCCCATTTGGGGGTAAACACCCAGCCGAAGTACCCGCTCTTTCCCCCCGTGCCTATATTTCAAACGCCAAAACTTTGAACCGGCAGCCGTGACCTCCAGGTAAAGCCCACCTGAGTCGTATAGCCGCTTTCGCTTGCCGTCGACTTTCAGAGTGCGTAGTACCACGTCAGATAAGGGCATTCTGGGGGTGATTCTCACTAGGTAATTAGCTCTTACCCCCAAATTACCCCCGCAACGCACCGTTAGTCAAGGAATCATGGGGACCTTGTGAGACTGCAACGGACACAAAAAAGCCGCATTTTCAGCGGCTTAGGTACTTCCAGAAATCAGTAAAACATGTAATTGGTAGCGGGGGTAGGATTCGAACCTACGACCTTCGGGTTATGAGCCCGACGA
>JAHDFH010000063.1 GCA_020628305.1 Acidimicrobiales bacterium
GCTAAGGAAGCCAAAAACGTGAGGGCTTTTCTGCGCCCAGGGTCTATTTGATCTGTAACATTCCGCCTAGTCACGCTGTCAGTATAACCTGTTACTCTCCAACAGCCTCTTTGCCACCAGAAGACTTCTGGACATAGCCCATGCGGATCTGGTGAAGCGCTTCTTTTAGGGTTGGTTCGGCATCTCCCAAGCGCCCCTCGAGGCCTTCAACGATCTGTGCTAGTGCGTCAATGGCGAGCTTTGCCTGTTCTAGCTTGGGCTCTTCGGATGTGAGGTGAATCGCTGCGAGTTCATAGATTCCAAGAGCGTGATTGCCAATAACGTCTGAGACCTCAGCCTGAAGTATCTGCTCCCTGGCTTCTGAAAGTTGCTTAGCCATTTCAGCAGCTTGTGCTTCTTGCTCTGGGGTTAGCTCTTGTGCAGCTTCGTTAGGCTTAGCTGGATCGACTTGTCTTTCGCCATCTGGGGTCCATAAACTCATACGCCCCAAGCTATCGCTAGATAGTCTAAATCAGTCCTGGGATTCACTAATAATGCTGCTAGCATGGAAACTCGGAATTAAGCGAGTCTCAGGCTCCACCTGACCACACGTTGGTGCGTCACGGTTAATAGGCACTCTAGGGTGCTTTGAGTTTGCTTGTGTCTTGCTTCCGATTACTTATAACACAAGGAGAAATAATTTGATTAGGAGTCTGTCATAGCTGGTTCACCAGAGCCTCGGATTAATGGACGAATCCGGGCACGCGAAGTTCGCGTAATTGGTCCAACTGGAGAGCAACTGGGAATCATGACCGTGCCTGATGCTTTAGCTAAAGCAGAAGATCACGATCTTGACCTTGTTGAAGTAGCAGATAATGCGAACCCTCCGGTTTGTAAGATCATGGACTATGGCAAAGCCAAATACGAAAATGCTCAAAGAGCCAAAGAGTCTCGTAAGAAAGCAAAAACTACCGTTGTTAAGGAAATGAAGTATCGCCCAAAAATTGGTGTCGGGGATTTCGAAACTAAGACACGCAAAGTTGAGTCATTCTTACATGATGGCAACAAGGTGAAAATCACGATCATGTTCCGTGGTAGGGAAGTAACCCACCCAGAGCTTGGCAAGAACATCTTGAACGACATCATAGAACGAGTTGAGCACTACGCTCAGGTCGAATCTTATCCCCATCTTGAGGGTCGAAATATGACTATGGTGCTAGCGCCCCTTGGTAAGAAGCAAAGACGTAAGAAAAACAAGCCAGAGACACCCGTAGCCCCAGAGGCTGCAGCCGTTGGATCTGACGCTCCAGCAGCTGAGAACACACCAGCTGAAACGCAAACTGCTGAGACAACTCAGTAAAAGTCAAAGAGAGAAAATTATGCCAAAGCAAAAAACAAACAAAGCAGCGAAGAAACGCTTCAAAGTGACTGGTTCAGGAAAGGTCATGCGCGGTAAGCGTAACCTGAACCACTTGCTTGAGAAGAAGTCTTCTCGTCGTAAACGTCGCCTCACTGGAGCTCAAGAAGTTTCAGCGGCTGATTCTAAAAACATCAAAGAAATGCTAAGTAGCTGAGTAGAAGAGGAATAGATAATGTCAAGAGCACCAAGAGCGGTACCAGCAAGAAAAAAGCACAAGAAGACACTCAAGAAAGCTAAAGGCTACTTCGGTAACAAGAGCCGCAGTTGGAGAGCAGCTAACGAACAGGTTATGCACTCTGGCAACTACGCTTACCGAGATCGTCGAGCACGCAAGGGTGAATTCCGCAAGCTATGGATCCAGCGGATTAACGCAGCCTGCCGTCTCAACGGTACTACGTATTCGAAGTTCATCGCCGGCCTCAAAGCCGCTGAAGTTGAAGTAGACCGCAAACAACTGGCTGAAATGGCAGTTAACGACGAGAAAGCATTCGCTGCACTTGTCGAGGTGGCAAATTCAGCCTCTGAGTCTGCAGCTGCATAAGAAGTGTTGACTTCAGGAGACAATCCACGCATCAAGCTTCTTCGTAAGTTGGTGCGACAAAAGAAGGCTCGCTCGAAAGAGCGGGCTTTCGTTGTTGAAGGGGCCAAGTTAGTTCTAGAAGCTAAAGCTAGCGGCCTCACCATACTCGAGGTCTTTGTCCGAGCTGATCAGGCCGGAGCAGAGCTCCTAGTTGGTGACTTAGCAGATTTAGACCCCGAGTCAGTCGAAGCTGGTCTCTTTGACGACTGTGTTGCAACACAAAGCCCTCAACCAGTAGTAGCTATAGTCAAACAGCCGGAGAACGATTGGGGACAGGTCTCGATCGTCTCGGCTGGTTCAGGGAACGTCACATCTGTCGGCCATGCAGTTGTCCTGCACGAAGTTCGAGATCCAGGCAACTTAGGAACGATTATCCGAACAGCGGAAGCGTCAGGAGCGCGGCTAGTTGTATTGACGGGGGACTGTGTCGAGTTGTACAGCCCGAAAGCTGTGAGGTCTGCCGCTGGAGCGCTATTCCGCTTGCCAATTGTTGTAGAGCATGATGTAGCTACTGCACTTGCTGACCTGGCAGCTGCTGGCTGGCGTACCTGTGCAACTGTTGTCGATGGCGCTGATATCGATACGCATCTGGAGGCCAATTTGGCTAATGCAGCAATCGTCTTGGGCAACGAAACTCATGGGCTCCCGTCAAAAGTAGTTAAAGCTTGCCAATCGAGAGTGACGATCGCCACTCCTGGTCCTACTGAGTCGCTGAACCTCGCAGCAGCAGCGGCAGTCACGATGTTCGAAGCTTATCGACAACAAAGTCTTCAGGCGGAGGCCAGCTAGGGTCCGCCATCGCACTATAATTGAAAGTTCTCTATGAGTATTGATTCACAAAGCATCCTAGATTCCGCCGTCGCCGAAATTACCGACGCTACAAGCGCCGAACAAGTGGCTGAAATTAGCCGTTCCTATCTCGGGAAAAAATCTGAACTAGTGGAGGCAAGAAAGGGCTTGGGAGCTCTGGACCCTCAAGAGCGCGCCGAAGCTGGCAAACAGCTGAACGAAGTTAAGACCCAGATCGAAGCTGCTGTGGCTTCTCGGACAGCAGAACTCAAAGATTCCGAATTTGCTCTACAGCTCGAATCTGAGCGAATGGATTTAACCGAAGTTATTGATCGGCCCATTGTTGGTTCTGCTCACATTGTTACCCAAGCATGGCAAGAGCTTGAAGACACATTCATTGGCATGGGTTTCACCGTTGCTGAGGGGCCAGAAGTTGAAACTGATTGGCACAACTTCGACGCCTTGAACATTCCGCCATCACATCCAGCCCGTGATGGTTTCGATACGATCTACGTTGACCATGGCGGTGACGAATCAACCACGCTGCTCCGTACGCACACGTCCCCGGTGCAAATTAGGTCAATGCTCACTTCGGAACCTCCGATATATATCGTCGCTCCAGGGCGAGTCTTTCGGCGTGATACAGCAGATGCAACCCACATGCCGGTTTTTCATCAAATCGAAGGCCTCGTTATCGACAAGGGCATCTCAATGGCGGATCTAGCCGGCACCATTGAAGCGTTCACCACCAGCTACTTTGGCGAGGGTTTCTCATCACGTCTGAGGCCCAATCACTTCCCCTTTACTGAACCGTCAGCAGAGTTTGATATTCAAATGCCTGATGGCAAATGGTTGGAGCTAGGTGGCTGTGGCATGGTGCACCCGAATGTGTTGAGGGCCGGTGGGATAGACCCTGAAGAGTGGTCTGGTTTCGCCTTTGGGTTCGGTATAGATCGGTTGGCTTTGATGAAGTTTGGCATCACTGACTTGCGTGAATTGTTTACCAACGACGTCCGCTTCCTAAAGCAGTTCTAAGGAGTATAGAAAATGAAGGTTTCCTTAGCATGGTTGAAAGAGTTCTTCGAAGAGGGAGCTCTGGATAGCTACGAACCAAACCGAATAGCCGACACATTGACCTCATTGGGTTTGGTTTGCGAAGACATCATTGATAGCGGCTACACAACGCGAGGGGTTGTCGTGGCTGAGATCGTGAATGTGCGTGCGCATCCATCGGCTGACAAGATTCGAATAGCAGATGTAAACGCTGGCCCTGAAGTAAACGGAGGACAAGAAACGATTCAGATTTGCTGTGGCGCTCCTAACTTGAGTATTGGCGACAAGGTGCCTCTTGCAACTGTTGGGACGGTTCTTCCTGATGGCTTAGAGATTCAGCCTCGTAAGATGCGAGGGGAAGACTCAAGTGGAATGTTGTGTGCTGCGGCTGAGATTGGTTTGGCTGATGACGGAGTCGATGGGCTAGCAGTTCTCGATAGCTCATTGACGGTAGGCACACCACTTGAAGAAGCCCTTCAACTTCAGAGCGATACAGTGTTTGATCTTGATATTGAGGGCAACCGTCCGGACGCACTTTGTGTACTTGGTGTGGCCAGAGACTTGGCGGCTAAGCTCGAGTTAAAGCTGATCGAGCCGGAGTATAAAACAACTGGAGCCGAGACTAATCCAATCGTTACAAAACTCGATGTTCCAGATCTTTGCTCCAGGTTTGGCGTAAGAGTCATAACTAATCTAGGTGCAGGAGAGTCTCCATCCTGGATGAAGCAGCGCTTGATTGCTGCGGGGATGCGACCAATTTCTGCCATAGTCGACATCTCAAACTACGTCATGCTGGAACTCGGGCAGCCGAACCACACTTACGATCTAGACAAACTAGACGGTGAAGGTTTTCATGTACGTCTAGCTGTAGGTGGGGAGCAACTAGTTACTCTTGATGGTGCGGAGCGAGAGTTGACAGAGGCCGATTTAGTTGTTTGCGATGCAACGTCAAATCCAGTGGGACTTGCTGGCGTAATGGGTGGTGCTAGTACCGAAATCTCAGACACCACGAGCAGGATTGTGGTCGAAGCAGCTGTCTGGGATCGAATGACTGTAGCAAAGACAGTTAGACGCCTAAATCTCCGGAGTGAAGCGTCGACAAGGTTCGAGCGAGGAGTCGACCCGGCTGGTGTTGAGCGAGCGTTAAATCGGTTCTGTCAATTAGCTGCTGAGATTTGTGGAGCTGAGCTTAGTTTCGCTGCGCACGTTACGGAAGGCAGTGCGGTCGAAAAGACGGCGGTTAAAGTGCGAACCAGTCGAGTTAACTCTTTCCTTAATGCGAGTCTGTCTGCTCAGAAAATCAAGGACTACCTTGATCCGATTGGATTTTCGACTGCGATAGTTTCAGACGAGAACCTTGTCGTGGATATCCCGTCATGGCGTCCTGATAGTTCGATTGAAGAAGATGTCATCGAAGAAGTTGGCCGTCATTATGGATATGAAAATATCGGCAAGAGAGTGCCTCGATCACCAAAGAGTGGATACCTTACGCAGTCGCAGCTTGCCCGACGCCAACTTATGCTCTCAGCCAGGGCGCTGGGGCATTCCGAGGCTATGCCGATGCCCTTTCTGGATCCGTCCGATGTTGAATTAGTGACCCCTAGCGTTAAACCGATAGCTCTGCGTAACCCTTTAGTGTCAGCAGAATCCGTATTGCGTACGACCTTGCTGCCAGGGCTTTTGAAAGCAGCTGCATATAATCAGTCACATCGTCAGCCGGCTGTGAAGTTGTTCGAAGCTGGCCGTGTCTTTCTACCAGCACAAGATGAGCTCCCAGATGAGTTCGAACGCATCGCATTCATAGCCACGGGCTTTAGTGCCGATGGCTCAGCGGCGCGTTACGCAGCACAGGTTCTTGCCAGCGTTTTCGATGCCAACAAGTTGGGCGATTTCCAAATTGTTAACGATCCCCAAGCGGCCCTTCACCCCACTCGGTCAGCTCAGGTTAAGTATCGAGGAAAAGCAATCGGCGAAGTGGGAGAGGTATCTCCCAAGGTCCTGGAGGCTTTCGGTGTTTCCGACAGGGTAGCTTGGCTAAGTCTAGATACCGCACCGTTGTATGCGGCTATGGCCAAACCGGCGAAACTTAAGGCAGTTTCACGCTTTCCATCTACTGACATCGATCTTGCGTTCAGCGTGCCAAAGGATGTAGCATCACAAAAAGTCGCTGCTGCCATAACCTCTGCGGCTGGAAAGCTCCTAGCGGAGCTTGATCTCTTTGACGCTTTTTACGGTAAAGAAGATGACTCAGCAAGGTCGCTTGCATATCGCCTTCGCCTTCAGTCAGATTCTGGTACGTTGACAGAAGAAGAGATTGCAAGGGTCCGTCAAGACTGCATCGAAAACGTTAACAAGCTGACCGGGTCAACGCTCAGAAGTTAACCTTCTTGATCCATCATCTGCTGCCCAGCCACTGAGACATAGTTTGTCCATTGCTGGCCGTCATGCCATCTGAACTCATATTTGCCCTTAGGATCGGGATACCAGTTTGGCTCAATCGCCTGCTGTGGCGTTGTCGCTTGGGGTGCTGTCTGATGTTGAGGTTGAGTCTGTCGAACAGGCTGCTGCTGGGTCGGCTCAGGCGACTGTTTCATGACTTGATCGAGGTATGGCTCTGGTTTGGCAATTGGATCGAAACCAACCCGTTGAACAGGGTTTGGTTCGGTTTGCTGAGCCAGCGTTTGCTGGGGTTGACGGTTAGTTCCTGGTTGTACTGTGTCAATCGAGTCAGCCATTGAGTTGAATCCATCTCCGTAAACATTCGCCTCAGTAATTCTCGAAGAGTTCGCAATATCCTTGATCTTGTCAAGATTGGTGACAGCCAGGACAACTAGACCAATGGCTATTATTCCTAGTCCTCCGAGCCGGCCATCATCGGTGAGTCGGTTCACAGGATGAGAAAAAGCGAGTATCGCAGCCGCCGCACCTGCTGTGGCGCCAATGGCCTTTAGGTTGTTCTGAACTGCTTGGTGAGCTATGAAACCAGCTATGGCAAGATACAGCAGGAGCAGGATTATCTCTTCCCCTCCATCGGAACTTCCAAGCGATCGTGTAGCACTCAGATACAGTAGCGAAATTGCTGTGTAAGAAAGTAGCGTTCGCCCGATAAGGGATAACCCTGAGCGAGATGAGACCAACGCCAGAGCCCCCAGCCCAGCTAAGTAGACGCCATTGAACAACACGGTAGAGAAGCTCTCATCAAAGATTAAGCTCTTGTCAAACAAGAGAACCTGAAGAGCGTATGCGGCTATGGCTAGCCAAAGCCCGTTACCTCTTGTTGCTTTGGCTCCAAAGGCAAAGAGCGATGCAGCGGCAAGTGCAAGCAACGTGATTGTGGTGTTGCGTCCTGACACTCCAGCTGCTGCACTTTGAATGAGTAGTGTAAGAGCTCCGCCAAACATCAATCCGTTTCCGATAGGCACTGCTTCTTCAAACCTGCTCAGAAGAAGAGCACAGGCATAACCCGCAGCCATCACAGCGAAACCAGCGACAGAGCCTATAAAGCTGTCGTTAGTTGCTACGAGGTAGACAAAGGCGATGCTGAAAATAGCACCTGCGACAGCGTTGCCGATATAGCTTGTACCAATGGATGGGGGCTCAGCGTCAAACCAGGACCCTAGCGCAACAGGCCTCCTCGTACTGTCGGATGGTTCTATCTGGTTTTCGTCTATTGCGTACATGTCTGAATCCATCTGCCCAATCTAGGCTATTTGCCTTACTATCTATGGTAATTAGTTAATACGGCACACTTAAGTCACCCTCGACAGGGGGTGCTGAAGACCCAAAAATGGGTGGCACCCTAACAAACAACTGACGGGGCCCGATGGTGCATGGTGACTGAGAACCATTCACCGGAGGGACAACACTTGTACCCCAGCTTGCATAAGTTAGTGACGCCAGCGTCACCTGATCGAGTTCAGGGGTTGAAGTTAGAGGGCTTCGGTTCGACGCGACCTCACGAGTTTGCTATCTGGTTCAACAACATCCCAGGGGCTGCGATTATCTCGGGTCATATCGAAGGGAAATCTCAAAGTATCAAAGAGCTGGCGGCTTCTGTGTTGGTAGCAGCGATCGGTGTTTCTGCAAAGGCGGTGCTACATAGTGATCCAACGGCGTTACTTGTTGCGACTAACCAGTTGGTGTCAGCACACGACGACCTTGAGTGTTTGATTCACATGGCGGTAGCAACCTGGGATGCCTCTGAGCAGATTATTGTTGCAGCTACAGCGGGAAATACGACGATTTCCCACAATGGTTTTCAAGTTGTAGCCGAGCAACCAGCTGTAGGTTTTGGTAGCTCTCTAACCGAAGCTCCAGTCGCTCTTGAGTTGGAGCTCGAAGACTCAATCAAGGTGTATGGTTCATCACCTCAACATAGCTACGGTGTTTCAGCTCAACGGTTGATAGATATCTAGGTTTTAGCCGACGGCAATATGCTCGAGTAGTCGTTGCTCGATACGAATAGCGGCATCGTTTGCTATTTCCATTACGCCACTTGTGTTGTAGACAATGTGATCTGCTTTGTGCTTCATGGGCTCTACAAAGAGATCGTGCATCGGTTTCACAGTTTGCGCCCACTGAGTTTCTACAGATTCTTGAGTGCGGGCCCGCTCTACCATGTCTCTACTGAGACGTCTTTCAAATCTGGTACGCTCCGGAGCATGAGTGAAGAATAGATAGTTCATTCGAGTCCTGAGCGACTCGAATGCGAACAGTAGTATGCCTTCAACGATAATGATCTCTTTTGGCTCCGTGATCACTACTGACTTGGTGCGAGAATGCGTTGTGAAATCGTAAACAGGGGAAGCTGCCTCTGATCCTGCTTTTAGTTGATCGAGATCCGCTGCCAGTAGTGAAGCGTCGATTGAGTCCGGATGATCGTAGTTCAGCTCAGCTTTCTCTTCGACTGAGAGATCCCCTAGATCGGTGTAGTAAGAATCAAGGCAAATGATTGATGCTCGATCTTCACCGAGTTCCGAAACCAAGTTCTCAGCGAGCGTTGTTTTGCCCGAACCGGTTCCGCCACAGATTCCTACGAAAAATGTCACTCTTTTAGTTTAGGCCAAAGTTGGCCATTATCAGTGGCGTTGATTGGATGCGGCTTGTGGCGCTTGGTTTGGCTGCATTAGCCGACATCTACTGGAAAAGCGCAAGAGTACATTTCATTGGTGTTTGCGATTCGGTTGATGATACGGTCGAGACGCTCTCCAGCTCGGTCAGACATCACAAACTGCGCGTCATTTCCATCAGCGAGCTGTTGGGCAAAGAACTGCCTGTCATCTATGTGTGTTTGCCAGTCAGCTAACCAGCCCGAGAAAATTATGTGGTCTCGGGTTGTGGCTGGCGTGAGACCCTCTAATTCTGAGAGCATATCGGAGTACCAAATGGTGGCTTGAACCACGTTGTCGGCCCGCTCCTCGGGGGAGGTGACTATTGATGCAGCGGTTAGTGAGTTGACCTGCGAGAGCGCCGCTGAACAGATCATTTCTGCTCCTAGCGACAGCGTAGAATCATCGAACAGATCTGGTGCGGCTGTTCTTTCTTCACCTGTGCGTAGATCTATCTGTTTGTTGTTGGCTTGGGCAATCCACCCAAAGATCCATACCCCAAAAGTGAGGGCTGCAATTACGCCACCTACCACGAACCAAGGTGATCTGTTGTTTTGCTGTAGTTCGAGTTCTTCCGGCACTTCAGTTGCTTGATCAGCCACGATTAGTAGCCTTTCTCAAAGTCAACTATATTCTCAAGAACCTCTCCTGTGCGGTAGCGTCTATAGTTAGCGGCACAAACGTGAGCGATAGTCTTCAAGCTTACGTAACCTGAGTTGTGTGGAGTGATCGTTATATGTTGATGATTCCACAATGGGCTGGCCTTTGGAAGTGGCTCGTTTTTGAATACGTCTAGAACCGCATGATACAGTTTGCCGGCATCGAGAGCTGCAATTAGTGCCTCTTCGTCGACGTTGCTACCTCGTCCTGCGTTGATGAAGGTGGCAGGTTTAGTGAGCGAGTTAAAGAATGCCGCATCAAATACATCTACAGTCGCGGGTGTTGACGGCAGTACTCCGACGATGTAGTCAGGTTGGCTTTCTGCAAGCTGACCTAGATTGTTGATTGCGATGCAACTGTCGAAATGTTCGCCGAGCTTGCCGGAGGTGTTGACCCCAACAGTTGCCAACCCAAACGCTTTGGCGACTCGAGCAATCTCAGATCCAATTGATCCAGTGCCGAAGATAGCCATAGTTTCGCCTTCTACAACGTCTGAAGCAGATTGATTCCAGCGGTTCTCTGCATGCCACTGGGCATGCTCAACCAGTCTGCGTTTACGGGAAAGGACATAAGCGAAAACATATTCGGCAATCGGTTTACCGTATACACCTTTGACATTGGTGAGGGTGAAGGTGCGTTCAACGTCAGCAGCAAGAATTGCATCGACCCCTGCAAAGCTTGATTGAATCCACTTCACTTTTGGGGCAGATTCAAGAGCGGGTGCGATCAGCGGTGGAACGCCCATCAGTATTTCAGCCTCTGATACCTCAGCCAGCACCTTGCTATGGTCATCTGAGACTGTGGCTTCAATACCAGGAAACTTCCCCGACTCTACAATCTCCAACCACTCATCAACGTCTCTTGTGAGGATCACGCACTTCATGCCCCCAATCTACTTGGACACGGGGGACGATACTACCCGTCCAAACTTGGTCAATGGATTTTGGTGCTAATGCCCAATAAACCGATTTATGCAGCGGCGGACACTTAGTACCGTCCCCAATGTCCAAAGCGATGCGCTAGAGTAGGCCTTTATGACAGTAGAGACCAATTTTGTTGCTGAGCTTCAGGCTCGCAATTTGATTCATGACACCACCGACTTCGATCAGCTCGCTGAGCGCCTTAACGATGGTCCGATTGGTGTTTATATTGGTTTTGATCCGACAGCAAAGAGTCTGCACGTTGGTAACTTAATGGGAATTCTGATGCTGAGGCGCTTCCAGCTGGCAGGCCACCGAGTATTTGCTCTGGCTGGTGGCTCAACGGGAATGGTCGGTGATCCCTCTGGCAAATCAGATGAGCGTAACCTCCTCGACGACGAGACCCTTCAGAACAACCTGGAGCGAGTTCAAGCTCAGCTTTCACAGTTCCTCGATTTCGATGGCGATAATCCTGCGACACTAGTCAACAACTACGACTGGACTAAGGACGTAACAGCTCTTGAATTCATGAGAGATGTGGGGAAGTACGTAACTGTTAACCAGATGATGGCGAGAGATTCCATCAAGAGTCGCCTCAATTCTGAGACTGGAATCTCGTACACCGAGTTCTCTTATATGCTGCTGCAAGCTTTCGATTTCTACTGGCTGCACGCCAACCAGGATGTTGAAATGCAGATGGGTGGCTCTGATCAGTGGGGGAACATC
>JAHDFH010000064.1:0-10791 GCA_020628305.1 Acidimicrobiales bacterium
TATAGCTCAGTTGGTTAGAGCGCACCCCTGATAAGGGTGAGGTCGCTGGTTCGAATCCAGCTAGTCCCACAACAGTTTCTTTAATATCGTGTGCAGGGTAATGGTAGTTATTATCCTTGGACCTACGATTTGGATAACAGTCGTCCCGCTAGCGGTGAAAGCCGGGGGGGGGAGGACTAAGGCAGTTAAACCGCTCTGTTGCCCAATTGCTGGGTACAGTAAATGCAGAGGGAGTCATGTTTTCATTCATAAGACGAGTTGTGATAGCTATGGGCCTGGCAAGTCTTGCTTCCTTTGTGATGAAGCGTGGCAAAGAAGCCAATCCCGACACACCGATTGAGCAGTGGTCCAAGGTAGATAAATCCGAGTTGCAATGACCGATGTTGCCGTAATCGGATGTGGCTTGACAGGGGGAGCGGTCGCTAGTTCTCTCGCATCTCAGGGATTAACGGTTGCTTGTTATGACTTAAATCCCGATAGAGCGAAGCAGGTTTCTCGACAATCGCTTCAGATTAGAGAGCTAGACAGTATTGAAGACATTAGGGCCAGGATAGCTGTGCTGGCTTCGCCCGATGCAACCCATGTCAGCTATACAGCACAGCTGATCGAAAAACGTATTTCCGTTGTTTCACTTGCCCGAAGTGTGACTGTTGGTGAGGATTTATACGAGTTCGAGAAACTCTCTCATCAGCGAGATGCTGGAATTGTAATGGCAGGATTTGCTCCAGGTTTGAGCTGTTTGCTTGCTCGCTTGGCGGTTTCAAAATTGGAAGAGTTTAAATCCATTGTCGTGTCAAGGGCCGGAACAGCTGGGCCAGCGTGTGCCCGTGAGCATCATGCTGCGCTCAAGGGGCTAGCTCTGAACTGGTATGACGGGCGTTGGGAGTCGACACAATCTGGCACCGGTCGGTTGCTCCACTGGTTTCCTGAACCTCTTGGTGGGCGTGACTGCTACAGGGGATCGATGATTGATCCTTGGCTGTTACACAGAGCTTTTCCAGAAGTAAACCGAATTAGCGCTCGCATTGCAGCAAACCGCCGGGACCGCTTTACCTCAGCTCTGCCTATGCTTAGACCTCCTCATAGAGACGGAGGTCCTGGAGCCATCAGGGTCGAGGTCAATGGCATGGTTGGCGGCGCTGTTGAAGAGGTTGTTTATGGTGTGGCGGGTAGCCCATCGTGGATAACTGCCCAGCTAGTTACTGCCGTCGCAATCCGGATGCTAGGCCAAGAGCATCCCTTGGGACTATCTGGATTAGCCCAGTGGGCGATTTGGAGGGAGCTCCTTTCCGATGTCATGGACGCCGGTATAAGCGTAGAAAAGTATTGATTCTTTAGCGTTTTGAGACTTTTTGAACCCTCCGACCCAAATCTGAAAAAAGCGCTAAATTAGGGCACACAAGTTGCCGTTGTTAACGATAATGCAACATTAACAACTTTTTTGCTAAAGGTTTTGGGCTGTCGCGCCGAGAACTCTCTCACAATCAAAATACATGCAAAAGGGTGAACAAATGAGTGAAGATCTTACTGAGATCAATGCAAGAATCGAAGAGCACGCAGATTTAGTTAATCACGTGGTTTATCAGGTGGCAGTTCATTTTCCACGACACGTTGACCGTGAAGAGCTAGCCCGTGCTGGAGCACTCGGGTTGGTTGAAGCATCTCGACGCTTTGATGCCTCTCGTGGAGTTCCCTTTGAGCGGTTCGCTGCTCAACGTATTCGTGGGGCCATCCTTGACTCTGTCAGAGCAGCAGACTGGGCCCCCCGCTCCGTCCGTTTGCTCGCTCGTCGTGTCG
This sequence comes from Acidimicrobiales bacterium, assembly GCA_020628305.1. GTDB lineage: Bacteria > Actinomycetota > Acidimicrobiia > Acidimicrobiales > SZUA-35 > JAHDDW01. The sequence continues at coordinate 1,798 of JAHDFH010000064.1, forward strand.
AAGCAGCTGAGCAACAGCTTGCGTCTCGTTTGGGTAGAGTGCCTGAATCAAGCGAAACAGCCAAAGAAATGGGCGTGACGAAAGCAGATCTGGCTAAGATTCAAGATCGTTTATTCAGATCTGTTGTGTTGGCGTTGGATCACGAGACAAATGATTCTTCAGATGAGGACCTCACGCTTGTAGATGTGTTGAGTGATCCTAAAGCAGTGGATCCCATGGAGGAACTCGAAGGCCGTGAGATTCATGCCTACTTACGTGACGCAGTTAAACTTCTACCAGAACGACAACGAACGGTCATAATCGGCTACTTCTTAGAAAGTAAGACTTCTCAGCAGCTAGCGGAGTATCTAGGAGTAACAGAGTCGAGAGTGTCTCAGCTCCGCTCAGAAGCCCTTGAAGCGCTCAAGCTTGGCATAGAGGCCCAGTACACTGCAGCTGAGGAATCAACGGCGCCAGCTGGCAAAGTAGCTAAACGCAGAGCTGCCTTTTCAGACAGTATCGGTGAAGCTTCTGAGTGGCATGATCGTCTTGAATCTTGGGACGATGAATATCAGATCCATGAAGAACCGTTCATACCTGTTAAGAGAATAGCTAAAGCTTCTAAGTAGCGGCTAGCGCTCTTCTTTGAATATCTCGTGCTGGCGGGTTTTGGGATCGTATTTACGAAGCTCAAGCCGCTCACGGGTGTTCACCTTGTTTTTGGTGGTTACATAGAGAGTTCCGGTACCAGCTGTTGAACGCAGCTTAATTACAGGTCGCTTGTCAGATTTCTTGCCCATTAGATCTTTTCACCTTTGTTGCGTAGCTCAGCAACAACCGATTCTATTCCACGCTTGTTGATTGTCTTGATGCCTTTAGCGCTAACTGTCAGGCTAACCCAACGCTTCTCAGACGGTAGCCAGAAACGTTGCTTCTGAATGTTAGGGTTCCATCGACGTTTTGTTACTCTATGAGAGTGTGAAACGCTGTTACCAAAAACAGGCTTACGGCCAGTGACTTGGCAAATATTAGACATAGTTTTCTCCTCGCCACTTCGCGGGTCTACGACTTCACTATCTTAGCGGCGATTTGGGCGAATCAACCCTCCAGAGAGGGGGAATCCAGCTATTTCTAGACGATCACTCGAGTTCTCGCTCGATTCGAACTTCTTGGGTCGACAGTTCAATGAGATCCTGATAGAACTCATCAGAGTACTTGATGTAGGGAATCTTATTAAGGGCCTGATCTTGTCCAGCGGTTTCGAGCCTAACCTCGAAGTAATTGAGGACTGCTCCTAACTGTGACTGCGACACTGAGATATCTGTGATGCGCCCCAACGCTATCGAAGATATGTTGCGGGTGAGAGGGCTCTCAGCCATTATGATTCGACGGTTCGTTAGGTAAATTGTTCGAAAATAGGCCCTAGCAATGGACTCATAGCCCAATTTGACTACAACAAACACAATTCCAAGAGCAGCCAAACCGTCGATTCCGGCGTTGGTAACTACGAAGAAAACGAAGACTCCTAAAACATAGAGCGCTGGTTTGGGCCAGTCCTTGAGCTTGTCATGAACAAACCAGGCTGCGAAGATAAACGTGAAGCCAATAAAGGCAAACTCAGCGTCGGTCTTGGCGTCGGGCCACGAAGCGATCATGATTAGCGCCAGGACCAAGATGATTGATGTAAACATGGGCGCAAAGATGCTAAACCAGTGCTGTCGTTCTTTGTAGTGGATAACTTCACCCTCTACGAGGACTTCTTCTTCTTGAAGGGGAAGCCAGAGCTTGGATATCCTCAGAGTTGGGACGTCCTTTGCGGCGACCATGATTAATTTGAGACGTTGCCGAGGTTTACGTCAGGGTTGAGGCCGTTGAATTCTAGCACCGTTGTACTGGTGGTAATCGACTGGGTGAGATCTGGTGCCTCGGCAGAATTAGCAGCGTTCTGGAAGAAAGTGAACACCCCTGAGGCTAGACGCCCTAGAAGGCCGAAGAACGAGCCTGCGAATTCGCCTGCTCCAGCTGGGTCCGCGTATATAAGAAACAGCACGAACAGTAGTGCCAATGTGTAGATCCATTGCTTAGGCATTTGAGGCCTCCCTATACGTTTACCCTGAAGTGGGCTTCCGATAAGTCAGCTCCACCCGACGGCATGAGCTTAATACGGATATTTACCTAAGTCGACCCTTTAATTTAGAAATCAAGGCATTTAAGGGCGTATACGCACACTCGAAACAAAGTAAGAGGCGTGCTGCGCGCCTGCAGGGATTCGAACCTGAGGCCTAGTTTGTCTTGTTGGGTTTTGATTGGTTGGCAGTGTCCAGCAGGCCGAATGGTATTGGCTCTGCGATCTTTTTGTGGGACGTACTAGCGACATTTAATCATCGGGAGACTCTGGTCGCCTTGTTGTGTGGCGAAGTGCTGCGCGCCTGCAGGGATTCGAACCCCGAACCTCCTGATCCGTAGTCAGACGCTCTATCCAGTTGAGCTACAGGCGCAGAATCTTCAAGTCTAGAGCCCCTGGGTGAATATGCCACACCCAATTGTGGAATATGCGTTAGGTCATTTCCTCGAGGCAGTTTTGGATTTTCTAGCCACTTTGCTGGTAGTTTTTAGTTGTGCTTGTTACCGCCCTCATAGCAGCATTGATTTTGAATCTTGTGCTCGCTGCCATGCTGTACCGGCAGGCGTCACGGGTGAGGCGGGCAGAGGCTGAGGTCGTCAGCTATCACACATTACTTGTGCAAAGCGAAGAAGCGCTGCAAGCGCTGAGGGCAAAGTTCAAGTTTCTGAGAACAACTAATGTTGGTTTGGTTAACAGCGTGCGGGCATTGTGTCTCAACAGGATCGAAGCGAAGATTAACCCACCTAAGTTAACTAAAGAGCAGTACGAACAAAAAGATGAATTGCTGGCTGTCGAGAAGCGCATTGTGCAGTCCCTTATGAATCAGTCAATGCCTAAGCGTGTGGTGCAGGCCCGTGATGCTGAGTTTAGAAAGCTTTGGAATCTAGAGCTGAAGCGCTCTGAGCGTATGTGGAAATCACATGTTGCTATCAACCCACTGTATGACACAAGTCCGTTCATCGACGCAGATAACCTTGCCCAGCTTTGTGTTGAGGTGGAGGCTGCAGCGCTGCGTGAAGAGCTTGGTTTGAACATCACGGTTCGTTGGTCAGCTGGGGTTATTGTGGATGTAGCGAAGGCGCTTACTGTTGTAAGGGCGGCTCAAGAAACTATGGCAGAAGCAGCACAGCAAGCCGAGTTTGATTACATCTTAGAAGTTGGTGAAATGCCAGATGTGCAGATCAAGCTAAGCCAGGTTGAGGTTCTAGATCTCCGAGATTCTGCAGCGGTCGAGACCGAAGCTCTTATATAAGCCGGGCTAGACCAGATTGGTTGGTGGATGATAAATGTCTTTCAACATAGCAACCACTATTGACGGAGCAGGAGCTGAGAGCTTGATAGTTCCAAGAAGTACGTGAATGAGTAAGTCTTGAAGGTCGTTTTCAGCAGCGATTCGTGCCTCTGGTTCTGCTGCTAACGCTGGGATCAAGGCATAATCGTGCTCCGCTCTGCTCGCAAGAGCATAAACGGCATCTTCCAGCTCAGAGCGATCCGTAAAGTAACTGGTCTGAGCGATAAGGTTCCAACTTCTGGAGACCTGATCCTCAGTAGGATTTTCATGCTCTTTTCTCATACTCACCGCCCTTTGCTCGGACCAGTCTACAAGGTGATGAGCGATACGCCAGGTTGGGCCGTTACAGCCCTGTCTGGAGAGTATTTGAATCAACCGTAGAACCAAGTCGCACGTCAGATGGTAGAGCTGCTGGCACAGCGGTTCGGGATTCAGGTGTTTCCCGGATCTGACTCAGAAGATCCGTAATTTCAGTGAAAAGGTTTGGTCGTAATATGTCATGGTGTTTCAGGCAAACCAGAAGGCAGTGCCCGAGCTCCCTGCTAGAAGCGAATCGGCGCTCGACCGGTAGCGACAATTCAAACCTTACGCTTGTGAAGACTTCAACGACAGCTTTCTGATAAGCGGCTATCATAGAGTCTTCTCTCTCGGCGGTGAGAGTTTTGATAGCTTCTCGCCTGTCACCTATCAGTAGTTGAGTCAGTCCTGCTGTAACAGCGATATCGGAAGTCTTAGATGTAACCTGATGCAAACGCGCTTTGTCATTCTCCGACAAGATATGTTCTAATTGGCATAGGCGTTGCACAAGGGTGATAAGGAAAGCGGCTTCACGGATTGAAGTATCAGGACTCCCAGCTACACCTTCAGTAAAAGCCAGCAGTAGCTTAAGCTTTTTATTTGTGGCTTGATAACCGATTTCGTTTGTGAGGGTCCCAGGGCGATTGACTTCCTTTTCTAAAAAATCACAAGCCTTAGCTGCCACATCTCTTTCCGCTCGACGTTGGAACCCTGCCTCTGTGAAATGGTTTAATCCAAGATTCTTGGGCTTTCGTACTGGAAAGTGGGCGTAAGATTTCCGCGCTTCTGTGAATTTGGACACTTGTTTGTTTTTAAGGAACGGTTCGTGGAGAAGCAAGAAATCTAGTAGCCAGGTGATCTGCTTGGTCTCCTCAGGAGATCCATCCAGGAGATCAGATGTGTAGCTAGCGATATTGCCCAAGCATCTCTGGATAACTTTTCGGTCAGCATGCGTTTGTGTCAAATCTAGATGCTGCAAAAATCTTATCGAGTGGAAAATCGTCAGTATGCGGATCCGCCTCATTAGGTACTTGCGGTTTTCGCTCTTTTCTCTCGGGTCCAGTGGGGGAGTAAAAGATCGGGGATTAAGGGCGCTATAAAATAATGGATCGCCGGGCATCGGTGCGTTAACGTATTTTTCGATCTCTGACTTCAAGTTCCCACCTTTCTGCGAAAGTCTATTTAGATTAGCGCGCCAGGTTCAATTTTTCTAAGACCTGCAGAGGATAGTGTTGATTTACCCACAGCAGATTCATTTCAGATCTCCAAGGTGGTTGACAATGGTATTGTCGGAACTGTTCTCAGTTTGGGGCTAGTGTGAAATTTGCACTTGGAAGCTGCAATGGCAGCAGTTGAAAGTGGACACAGCATTCCCTTAATGCACTTGAATGGGCTGTGGAGACTGCGAGGAGAAACCACAACCGAGGTGCAGCAGTAGATCTATTGAACAGTCTTAAAGCCAGTGCTCCAACCAAAGCGATGTGAATCTCTAATTGTGCAGTGTGCATCGTAGTAGTTGTGGATGCACACCTACTGTTCAGAGGTGAGCGCTTGGTGTTGAAGAATCTTCTCGACCTTGCTCCAGTCGCCTCTTGGCGGCAATGATATCTCTGGGTGTGGATGGCGTACGGCGTCGGGCGCTTAGACTTATTTGAGGTCTTTTAACGCTGAACGAAGGCCTGGCTCTAGGAGGCGTGTCCATTAGGTTCAGAACGGCCCAGCGAATCGAACCATCTTCCCGCGCTACTACACCGACTAAAGAGGTTGCTGAAGTCGACAAGAGTGTGTAGTCGGGGCGTGTATCTAACGAAAAGAGCTGGTTATCAACTTTTCTGCGTATGCGCAAACCCCAATCAAGTACTGCCCCTGTTTCGTCTCGACTGATTTGTGCGACAGTTTGATCTGAACGGCTGAGAACGATTGGATTAGATGGGTCTGTGCCTAAAAGGGTGACGTTGCCTTCCTGATCAGCGGGCGACGCCAAGAGAACTCCTTTGAAAGGACTTGCTGGATGCAATGTATACGAAGAGTCTTTCGATCTCTCAGCTCTGTCGCTGAGATATTTATGCCAGTCTTGCAACTCCGGCACCAAGGAGTGGTCCGGCTTAAGCGTGGTCTGAAGGGCAAGAATCTGACCAAAGACTACCGGTATTTTTTTGGACATTGTTCCCACCCTCTCGATGGCCCGAATCAAGAGTACAAGTTGGATCAAATTCGACAACCTACTTGGCCCAGTTTTGACAGATTTTTGAAACGATGTGAGATTGTCTGCCTAATGGTTTGGCTAGAGATTCTCCTACGGCATTGAGCCTCGGAGAATGACCAGGCTCAAATCGAGCTGGGCCCTCGCTGGGATGACAGTTTGAAGGATTGGCATGAGTGAGGTACTGTTCAGCTGTTTAAGCTCCCCTGTGGAGAGTAACCACGCCAACGATCTCACGCAAAGGTCCCCAGGTACGTGAATCAGTGCCTTGTGCTGGGTTGTCGCTCGAAACGCTAAATCCTTGTTTACCTATGTCAGAAAGTCGTTTCACAATTAGCATGTCTTGGCTTGGGTGGTTAGCAACAACTAAATCACCGACCTTTGCGGTTGTTTGCTTTCTATACAAAATGAAGGAGCCGTCCACAAGCGTTGGTTCCATTGAGGCACCCACAACTTGTAAACGGCTTCTTCTTCGAAATAACCAAAGAGCTATTTCTTTAAGTTTGTAGAAGATGATCTCTAGCTTGCAGTTGCGAAAGGAACGTCTTTGCCTTTTGTTGACCAGAACATGTTATGAATTGCTTCGATCTGAGTCATCAGTTCTTCGCATGCGGCTACGTCCACAGATGTTTTACATTTAGAAGCTTGCTTAGCAGCCATCCAGAACATGTTATGAAGATCCGGATGAGCTTCAAGATGCTCAGGCTTGAAATAGTCGTGCCAAAGAATCATCAACTCGTTCTTTGTAATGGTGGCTTGCTCTTCTTTGATAGCCACGTAGCGGATGTAGGTGTTATGAGCGCCATCTGTTGACATGTCTAGGTCGACTAGTTTCTTAGTCATTGAAAGCACAGCCTCTGCAGCGATGCGAGCACTAGCTGGGTCATATACCCCGCAAGGTCCGTCACAGTGTGCGCTAACAGTGTCAGCTGGTGAAACTTGGTTGAGTTTTCTTAGTGCAAAATCTACAATTTTCATGATTTTCCTTAGCGATAGTAAGTTGTTGTTCAGCCTAGCAGCCTCAGTTGAGGTCGAAGCGGTCGAGCATCATGACTTTATCCCAGGCCGAAATAAAGTCTTTCGCAAACTTCGCTTCAGATCCACTTGATGAATAGATTTCCGCAATCGAACGCAGAATCGAGTTAGAACCAAACACAAGATCGTTTCTGGTAGCAGTCCAACGAGTCTCGCCAGTAGCACGATCTTTACCTTCGAAAGTCCCAGCCTGGGAGCCGTCAACCCACTCTGTAGAGACATCCAATAAATTAAGGAAGAAGTCGTTCGACATCACTCCAACCTTGTCAGTGAAGACACCGGCAGTTGACCCCGCAGCATTAGCTCCCAAGACCCTCAAACCCGCTACAAGTACTGCCATTTCAGGAGCGCCAAGGGTCAACAGACACGCACGGTCTACTAAAAGATGTTCAGCGACAGGAGCATTTCCATCAAGATAGTTTCTGAAACCATCTGATGTTGGTTCTAAAACGTCGAAGCTTTCAACATCGGTCATGTCTTGTGTGGCATCACTTCGTCCAGGAGTGAAAGGAACCTTAAAGTCCATTCCGGCATCTGTACAAGCTTTCTCTATTGCAGCGCAACCAGCTAGAACAATAAGGTCAGCCATCGAAACAGTGGAACCACTTGCATTGAAGGTACTCTGCACGCTCTTAAGTGCGGTCAAAGTCGCTTCAGTATTGCTTTCCCTGTTGATTGCCCAGCTACGTTGTGGTTCGAGCGCAATTCTTGCACCGTTTGCTCCGCCTCGCTTATCAGAGTCTCGGTACGTAGACGCAGCTGCCCAAGCAGTTCCAACAAGATCTCCTATAGGTACTCCACTAGCAAGCACGGATGCTTTGAGTGAATCAATATCAGCCTCGCTCAACGATGATTCAGAAGCAGGCACAGGATCTTGCCAAATAAGTTCTTCTGAAGGAACTTCTGGCCCGAGGTAACGAACCTTTGGCCCCATGTCTCTGTGAGTAAGCTTAAACCAGGCTCTAGCGAAAGCATCTGCGAACTCGTCTGGGTTAGCAGCGAAACGCTCAGAAATTTCCTTGTATGCAGGGTCGGTTTTGAGTGCCATGTCCGCTGTTGACATCACAGGGCTGTGAGTCTTGTCAGGATTATGCGCATCAGGAACCGTGCCAGCTAATGCCGGAGCGTGCCATTGTTTATGGCCAGATGGGCTTTCGGTTAACTCGAAATCGTTGTTTAGTAGAGTCTCGAAATATCCCATATCCCATTGGGTTGGGGTGGAGTTCCAAGCGCCTTCAAAACCAGACGTGGTCGTGTGTTCGCCCGTGCCTGACTCGAAACCGTTCTTCCAGCCGAGCAGCTGTTGGCTCATCGGGGCACCTTCAGGTTCTGGGCCCATCAGGTCTTCTGGACCTGCGCCATGCATCTTGCCGAACGTGTGACCACCAGCAACTAAGGCCACAGTCTCTTCATCATTCATAGCCATACGAGCAAACGTCTCGCGAATGTCTACTGCTGAAGCCATAGGGTCGGGATTGCCGTTAGGTCCTTCAGGGTTCACATATATCAGGCCCATCTGCACGGCACCTAGAGGGCTTTGTAGGTCTCGTTCGCCGCTGTAGCGCTCATCCTCTAGCCAAACAGTTTCAGGCCCCCAATAGATGTCTTCTTCAGGTGCGTGAATATCTTCACGTCCGCCGCCAAAGCCAAAGGTTTTGAAACCCATAGACTCAAGAGCGACGTTTCCGGTAAGGATGAAAAGATCGGCCCACGAAATAGCGTTACCATACTTCTGTTTTATAGGCAGTAGTAATTGGCGAGCTTTGTCTAGGTTGCCGTTATCTGGCCAAGAGTTAAGAGGGGCAAAACGATGCGACCCCGTTCCGGCACCGCCGCGGCCATCATGGATTCGGTAAGTGCCGGCAGAGTGCCAAGCCATACGAATAAAGAGAGGTCCATAGTGGCCATAGTCTGCAGGCCACCACTCCTGACTGTCAGTCATAAGGGCATGTAGGTCAGCTTTTAGTGCGTCGTAGTCGAGCGAAGTGAACTCGGCAGCGTAGTTAAAATCTTCATCCATTGGGTTGGCTTTATCAGAACCTTGGTGAAGGACGTTGAGGTTCA
>JAHDFH010000064.1:10801-11089 GCA_020628305.1 Acidimicrobiales bacterium
AGTGGCTATTAGTTGAAGAGCCCACAGCAGTGTGTGGGTTATGAATAACAGGGCATTTCTCAGCTTCTGACATGGTTCTCCAGTACTTATTGGCGGTAGTTAGGAGTATAGTGCGAGACTCCGACATGGAGAAGAAAGAACTAACTCGCTTCGCCAACCCCGTCTCTAGGAATCATAGATTCTGCCAACTCATTAAAAAAGTTTGTGTGAGGGTGACTGCGTTTCCAAACCAAGCTTAGTGATCGCGTCGGCTTTGGTGCTTGGAACTCTATGAGCTTGACACTTGGT
>JAHDFH010000008.1:0-11226 GCA_020628305.1 Acidimicrobiales bacterium
TCGAATCTTGGAAGCAATGAAAGGGCTTCCAAGACAGTTCGACCCATTGATGACGTTGTATCTGACGGATCAATCGACAGGTGATGAGATGCGCAAGGCCGTTGATTCTGGTTTCGTGAAAGCCGTCAAACTATACCCAGCTGGTGCCACAACAAACTCGGCTGCGGGTGTCGCCGAGCTTAACGGGTTGTATCCAACTCTCGAAGTGATGGAAGAAGTTGATCTACCTTTGATGATGCACGGTGAGGTCACCGACAATCACATCGACATTTTCGACCGTGAGAAGGTTTTCATAGAGCGTCACCTCGGTCCAATCGCCGAACGTTTCCCACAATTGCGTATCATCCTCGAACACATCACAACAGCCGATGCTGTTGAGTTTGTTGAATCATCAGGAGACAACGTCGCAGCAACCATTACAGTCCACCACTTGATGTTTAACCGAAATCATCTGTTGGTCGGTGGTATCAAACCTCATTACTACTGTTTGCCAATTCTCAAACGCAACACTCATCAAGAGGCCTTGATCAAAGCGGCTACTTCTGGAAGCAGTAAGTTCTTCCTCGGAACAGACTCTGCACCGCACGCAACTCACACCAAAGAAAGTAACTGTGGCTGTGCTGGTGTCTATTCAGCTCATGCAGCAATTGAGTTGTATGCACAAGTATTCGAAGAACACGATGCGTTAGACAAGCTCGAAGCTTTCGCTAGTTTTTACGGCCCAGATTTCTACAACATGCCAAGAAACTCAGAGACGATCACCCTCACCAAAGAATCGTGGGACATTCCTGAAAAGTATGACTACGCGGATTCTACTCTTACGCCACTGAAGTGCGGCGAAGAAGTGACTTGGAAGGTAGTTGGGTAGGTTTTCAACAAGAACGTTTGAGGCGCCGTCAAAGCATCGTGTTCTGCTTCAGCAGCTGTAAGTGAGAAATGTGCCCCCGCTGGGATTCGAACCCAGGACCAACGGATTAAAAGTCCGCTGCGCTAACCAGACTGCGCCACAGGGGCGTAGACAATCTAGCGGGCTTATTTGCAGATCGCTCCCTCAAGAGGCTAGATTGAGGGCATGTCTGAACAAACTTCTTCCCCAGCAGCGGAAACCACTGAACAACCTGCTCCAGAAGTAGCTGCTGAAGTCCCCACTAAAGACGAGGTTGAGGCTCTAAAGATAGAGCTTGATCAAGTAGATACAGCACTGCAAGCTTTCGATAGTTAGTTCTTTGCCCCCTCGATAGTTCATACTCAGCTAATATTCAACCTGTGTCGGTCACAGTATTCGGATATGGATCATTACTCCAGGCAGACTCAATTCGGCAAACCTGTCCAGATGCAACAAATATCCGACCAGCCCTAGTTGCTGGTATCAGGCGAACATTTAGCCTGTGGGATTCAGCTGGACTGACCGATGCTTCACACGGTTCACTTCAGGGAATGCCCTACTGTGCGGTCAATATAGAACTGTCTAAACGTTCTGTCACGAACGGGGTTATTTTCGATATCGACTCAAGCTTGGCTGATCTGAACGAACGAGAAGAGCACTATCTGTCTGAAATGGCTTATGCCCGAGAGATAGAAACCGGTACTGAAGTCCTAACCCGAGTCTTCATAGCGGAACCAACAGCCCGTGGTTTCGATTTCGACTCTATGGCTCAGCTTAAGTATTTGTGGATCTGTCTTGATGGCGCAAGATCACATGGTGAGAAGTTCTATCGAGCTTTTCTTGAGACTACTTTCATCAACGGAGCTCCATTGGCAACTTTCCCAGATTTATTAGAGCGAGCTGACTCCTATTTTGGTGTCAATGCGGCAACCACATCTTAGATCGTTGGTAAGGGTCAAGCTAGTTAGAGATTCCGCTTGGGTATCTAGCTTCGCAGAATGACACTTGTTTTATTCGACAGCCTTAGCGTTTTGAACTGACGTAGTTGCTCATCCAACGCACACCAGCAGCAGGAGTTACCTTGATCAGCGCACGGGTGAGTTTCATCGGAATACCCGGCACAATAAGCGCCTTCTTCTTTGCGAGGTCTTCTAACGCTGTTCTAGCAACATCTTCTGATTCCATAACTAGAACGTCGGGAAGAACATCTAAGTTAACTTTGGCGTTGACCTGAAACTCTGTTCGAACTGGCCCCGGGCAAAGCGCCGACACAACTACACCGTCATCTGCAAGTTCTGATTGCAGTGCTTCTGAGAAGTTGGTGACGAAAGCTTTGGAGCCACAATAAGTAGCGGATCGAGGGTAAGGAGCAAATCCAGAAATTGAGCTTACGTTTAGAATAAAACCACGCTTGCGGGCCTGCATTGTTTTCGCCGCAGCGTAACAAAGGCTGTGTAAGGCATTGACGTTTACCTGAATAACGTCTTTCTCGGCCTCAAGGTCTAGTTCTGTGAACTCTCCAAAGTGGCCAACGCCAGCGTTGTTGATTAGTAGATCGATTGGCCGTTCTTCGGCGGAGATTCGTTCTGCAAGAGCTTCGATGTCATCAGCATCTAGGAGATCGGTGACAATAACTTCAACTTCAACTTTGCTATCAAGTTCTGCTTTGAGTTCCTGAAGTCGATCCTCTCGACGAGCTGCAATAACAAGATCTGTTCCGGCATTTGCTAATAGGCGACAAAGGTCTCGGCCGATGCCAGATGACGCTCCCGTTACAAGAGCTCTGTTCCAAGGACTGACGCCGTTAGTAAAGTTGGCCACCCCATGACTCTACCAAACACAGTCATAGATGTTACAGAGCGATGAGATGCGGCTTCTAGTCAGAGCGGTGCGCTAAGTTGGGTACATGGCTGTTACACGACTGCTTCTTATTCGTCATGGGCAATCATTGTGGAATATTGAACGGCGCTGGCAAGGCCAAGCCAATAGCGATCTGTCTGAGCTTGGTCGAAAACAAGCGTTGAAAGCTGCTAAGAAACTCGGCAATGTTGAAGTGGTTTTAGCCTCGCCACTTGGTCGATCTCAGCAAACCGCTGAGATAATTTCAGAAGAAATCGGTGTTGGACCGGTCATCACTATCCCAGGGTTGATTGAGCGAGATACAGGTGAATGGTCGGGTAAGACTCGTGATTACATTATGTCTAGCTGGCCCGATTGGGAAACTAGCGGCTATCGCCCCGATGGTTGGGAACCAGACGAAGAGCTCCACGAGCGAGTTTTTACAGCTTTCTCAGCTATCCATACGAAGTTTGCCGGAGCGCAGGTGTTTGCAGTGTCTCATGCGGGCGTGATAATCAGCCTCGAGAAATATTTCGACAGCCAAAGAGGTAGAGTTCCGAACCTGGGCGGTGTTGAAGTATTTATCGACGATAGTCAGGCTAAAATTGGGAAACGGGTTGTGTTGTTAGATGATGCAACTTTGGAATCTGAGAATGCTGAGTTGTGATCATGGGCCTTCGAGTCAAACTATTTGCAGAATCTGCCGAGGTTGCAGGTGAGCGAGAAGTTTCGGTACAACCTGGATCAGTTGATGAAGCTACAGACCAACTAGTGGACCGCTTCGGTGAAGAGATGCGTCGAGTGCTTTCCACATCTCAGCTTTGGCTGAACGGAGTGGCCTCAGATGTGTCTGGTGTCGAGGGTGTGGTGCTGCTAGATGGTGATGAGATTGCAGTCATCCCACCGGTATCGGGAGGGTAATAGATGTCTGAACCCACAAAACTTCCTCCGACGGGCAAGCCCAAAGTTGTTCAAACCCAGCAGCAACAAAGCCAAGCTGGCTACCAGCCGAGGAAACGGCCATCTCGCACTCAGAAGCGTTCCGCACGGGCCCGTGCCGCAGAAGAGGCCCGCTATAGCCGGTGGAGTAAGAACCGGCTAGCCATCCCATATTCGACTGATGGGCCAAAAGTTACCTTTGGCGTGATCTGGTTTGTGCTTATTGTCGGTGCGCCTCTACTCGTGGAGCTTCAGCGTGGCGAAGACTGGTTCGCTCCGATTGCGACTTTGGTTTTAGCCATCGTTGGTGCTTTAGCTGGTGCTCAAACGGCTAGTCGTTGGTTCAGACAATCGAATCTACATGCTGCCGCTGCCGGCACTTTGGTCGCGGCGTGTGTTGTGGCGGCGGCATACTCAACAGCCCTTTTCATGATCACTCTCATCGTTTGTGGTGTGGGGGCTGTATTGGCAGCTTCAATTCCTGGGTCGGGTAAATCCATGCCTGAAACAGTCTCAGGCATGTTGCGGGCAGTGGTGCCGGTGAGTCTTGCTGCAGGATCTCTTGTGGCGTTGGTCTCTAGGGAGTATCAAGAGGGTGCGGGTTCGGGCATGTTGCTGGCAATTGTTCTGCTGGTCAGTGCATATGAGGCTGGAGATTTTCTCGTGGGTTCCGGAGCCAACAACGCAGTCGAGGGGCCGGCATCAGGAATCATTGCTTTAGCAGTGGTTGGCTTTGGTCTCTATTTGTTGACACCAAGCTCGTTCCCAACTTCTAACGGCATATTGTTGTTCGTCGCGCTCACAGCACTGTGTTGCCCTCTTGGTCAGATGTTTGCGTCGTTGCTCCTTCCAAGCTCTATTTCTTGGGCTCCAGCGTTGCGTCGCTTGGATTCTTATCTCCTGGCTGCACCGATTTGGTTAGGCCTGGCTGTATTGCTCAACTTCTAGTTTTCTTTTCAGCTAGTATCTGTTGCGTGATTGAACATGTAGAACAACTTCTAGCGGATGACCGCAATAATCGGCTTGCACAGACGGAGCTTCCTGAGCTTCGCTCGCTAAGAGCGAACCTGCAAGCAGTAGAGAGCGATATGTCGCTTGTCAGACGGTTAACGCAGGGTCGCCTTGACATCGTTGGACATGAAGTTTCATCACGATCGTCGGGTGCAGCTTCAGATCTTGATATGTCCGATCTGTTGTTTGACCTGCCGGATATTTTGGCCGACGCTCCAGGAGGGGCTAGCCGAGGACGAGTGAGCCTGAACGAGCCCGGTGAGACAGCACACGGTCTCACTTCTAGACTGGATGAACTGGTATCGCCATCATCTCTAGGTGCTTTGTCTGAGCTCGCTGACGAAGATCTTGGTGGTGTCTTGGAGGCTTTACAAGGCTTTGAAGCTGAGCTTTCTCAAACTCGAAAAGAGCTTCATCAGCGAATTGACGCTATCCAGCAAGAGATAGGCCGTCGCTATAAAGAGGGTGAAGCCACAACTGCAGACGCTTTCAACGCATAGCGTTTGCGATGCAGATTATTGGAGTTGGCAAACTTGGCGAGGCAATAGTTTCAGGTCTTCTGAAGGCTGATCCGTTTGCGGAGTTAACGTTAGTTGCGAAGTCCTCTCAGCAGGCTGAGAGACTGGTGGAAGGGTTCCCCGGGGAAAGCTACCTCAACGCTTCGGTATCAACAGAACCAACGGCTGATCCTCAAGTGATAATTGCGGTCAAACCGCACCATGTTTTTGATGTCGCTGAGCAACTGACTCACAGCTGCGAAGTTGTGAGCGTTGCAGCCGGCATCAGCATCGAGGCTATGGAATCCAAGCTTCCTTCTGGCTCGAAGGCAGTTCGAGCCATGCCCAATTTGGCGGTCGGGGTCAACCAAGGCATGACAGGCATAGCAGCAGCCCAGAATTCTCACATACCAGTCTGGGTTTCAGAGTCCTTCTCAAAACTGGGGGCAGTGGTTGAGGTTGACGAAAACCAGCTTGGCATCGTTACCGGAATTGCTGGATCTGGACCAGGTTTTTTGTATCGCATTGTGGAGGCTTTCGCTAAAGCAGGTGAATCCCTCGGTCTAACTTCTGAGCAGTCTCAACTGCTGGCCGAACAGACCTTCATCGGAGCAGGGCTTGGTCTACAGGCCAGCGACGTTTCAGCAGCAGAACTTCGAGGAAGGGTAACCACCCCGAACGGAACTACACATGCTGGCCTGCAGGAGCTTGAAAACGCCCAAATCGACGATTTAATAGGGAAAGTAGTGCAGGCAGCCCGTGAAAGAGGCTTAGAAATTGGAAAGGGAGATTCGTGACTCACAGCATAGTTACTTTCATCTCTGATTTGGGCACCAAGGACGGCTCTGTTGGAGTTGTCCGCTCGGTAGTTCGTTCGTTAGCTCACTCTGTAGTATTTGAAGATCTAACCCACAAGATCACGCCCTTTAACATCACAGAAGCATCTCTGTGTTTAGCTAGAGCAGTTCCATATCTTCAACCTGGTGTTGTATTAGCCATAGTTGACCCAGCTGATTCAAGGCCAGTCATCGTTGAAGTTGGCGGCGGGCAGTCCTATCTAGTTGGGCCAGACAATGGCGTGTTAGCCTCTGCTGTTGCTCTTGTTGGTGGCGCTACCGCAGCTTACGAAATTAAGGCTGATGCTTTTGTTGAAAGCAACAGTTCGGTCTCCAAAGCGCGAGATGTTTTCGCTCATGCTGTTGCACGGTTATGCAATGGTGAGGAGATCACCGATTTTGCTACATCAATAGACACAGCTTCGCTTGTGCCCGGTCTGATGAATGTTGCGGAAAAAGATGAAGATGGCAGAATCTCATCACAAGTTCTGTGGATTGATACCTTTGGCAATATTCACCTAAATGTAGAGCCTGATCAGCTACCAGCTGGTGTAGATTTCGCATGTCAGATCGGTGAGTTGGCTAGGCCGCTGAAATTGGTCGACAGTTTAAAGGAAGTTGATAAAGGTGATGTTGTGCTAATGAGTAACTCGCATGGACTGATGAAGATTTGCGCTAGGTCTGCTTCAGCGTCAGAAAAGCTTGGAATAGTAGAAGACTCAGGGATAATCGTGATGCCAGCTGAGCTAGCAGGCGTTGAGTTAGCTAAAGCTAACGGCGGTGAAGTCCATGTGGAGCTCAAACTATGAGAAAAGCTACAGTTATCACTCTCGCCTTACTGATTATTGCCTTATTTGGGGCATTCATATTCCAGCTGTTTATCCTTAGTTGAACCTCAAACCACTCTGGAACTCACTGATTGCTTATGAAAGTTAGGATCGCAACAAGACAAAGCCCGCTGGCGCTTTGGCAAGCTGACTTTGTGGCCCAAGCGATTGAAAATGTTGACTCTGCTGTTGAGGTTGAAATCGTGCGAGTCACCACCAAGGTGGAGCGAGATCTTTCAATCCCGATCTCTTCCTTTGCTGGTAAGGGGGCGTTCACAAAGGAAGTTCAGTATCGGGTGCTTGAAGGCGAAGCCGATATTGCAGTTCATTCAGCTAAAGACATGCAAGTGCGATCGTGCGAAGGGTTACACATTGCAGCGTTTCCAGTTAGAGGCACTGTTGAAGATGCCCTCGTTGGATCGACCTTGGATCAGTTGCCCGAGGGTGCCACCGTTGCGACTGGATCGGCTAGAAGAAAAGTCTTGCTCTCAGAGATGCGCAGTGATCTGAACATAGTTGAGCTCCGAGGCAACATCGACAAGCGTCTAGCCAAGTTGAACGAGGTGGATGCCATAATCATGGCGCAGTGTGCGCTTGAGCGGCTTGCCTGCTTTGAGGAAGTGTTTGAAACGCTGGATAGGCAAAGTTTCGTTCCACAAGTTGGTCAAGGAGCCCTAGCCGTGGAAGCAAGAGTAGACGATGTAGAGCTTAATGGGTTACTCTCAGAGATCGATGTTGCCAGCGTCCGCACCACGGTGGAAGCAGAAAGAAGCTTTCTGGCGGCACTCGGTGGAGATTGTGATTTGCCTGCCGGAGCGCACGCCACTGAAACAGATGCCAGAGTTACTCTTTCTGGGTTCTTGGCTGAGGACGGCAAAATTGTCAGGGCAGCCGTTGAAGGTGAAGCAGCTGACAATCTGGGTGCCAAACTGGCGGCTGAACTAACTGATGCTCTAAAAGGCTAGGGAATGAATATGGATCTGGCTCTTACATATGCGGCCGATTCCTTCCCGGGTCTTATAGAAGAACTGCGTGAGGGCTTGTCGGTTGTTCACCATCCAGCTGTTGAAGTCTCGATCAGCTCAGAACAGATTGAACTATCGGAACAAGATCTCATCGTTGTGGCTTCCAGAAATGGAGCTAAGTTTCTGGCGGGTCAAGATGAGCGCTTTCGAACATTGCCTGCTGCGGCTGTAGGTGACAATACTGCCAAGGACCTGAAAGGTCTTGGATTTGACGTGCAGCTAGTTGGTTCAAGAGCGGACTCAGCATCAATGCTTGAAGAGCTGCAAGCAGGTAACGGGAAGAGAGCCCTGGTAATCCATGGTTCTGCGTCTACCAGCATTGCAGACCGAATGAGAACAACAGGGTGGAAAGTGACAGCAGTTGAAGGCTATGAAAACCGCAAAGTGGTCTCACCCGAGTTGAAACGAAGTGTGGAGGCAGCCATGAAAACCTTCGTAGCTTCACCATCAGCAGCTGAGGCAATGAGCGAAGCTGGGGTTGATATGACAGACATATCATTCATAGCTGTTGGTCCCACTACAGCAGCGAAGCTTCAAGAACTCGGATCAAGTACTGTCGAACAGGTTGACGTCACAGGCGATCTAGCAGCACAGTTGGCAAGCCTTGCTGAAGCCCAAGCAAATCTAGGACCTGGCGGTTAGACTCGGTTGCGATGAATTATCCAAACACAAGGCCTCGCAGATTGCGTGGCTCAGACTCTATCCGGCGGCTTGTTGCAGAGACTGAAATCTCGGTTAATGACCTTGTCGCCCCGTTGTTTGTACGTGAAGACATTGACTCACCGCAACCAATAAAGTCTCTTCCAGGTATTGTGCAGCACAGTCAAGAATCACTCCTTAACGAGGTAGCTGAGTTAGTAGATCTTGGAGTTCCAGGCGTTATTCTCTTTGGTCTTCCAACCCATAAAGACGAGATCGGTTCGCAAGCTTGGGCTGAAGATGGGGTAGTTCAGATAGCTCTCAATGAGCTGAATGCTAAGTTTGGCTCTCATATTTCAATCATGGCAGATCTATGCCTTGATGAGTACACAGATCATGGTCACTGCGGTGTGTTGGACGAAGAGGGCAACGTGATTAACGACGCCACGATCGAGTTGTATGCTCAAACAGCGATAGCTCAGGCAAGAGCTGGAGCCCAGGTCATCGCTCCTTCAGGAATGATGGATGGCCAGGTCGCAGCTATCAGAAACGCTCTTGATGCAAACGGCTACTCGCACCTTCCAATTCTTGCCTACTCTGCAAAGTATGCCAGCGCTTTCTACGGTCCATTTAGAGACGCAGTTAACGTAACTATCGCAGGTGGGGGAGATCGTAAGGGTTATCAGCAGGATTGGCACAACTCAAGAGAAGCAGCCGTTGAGGTAGCGCTCGATCTAGCTGAAGGCGCAGACATGGTCATGGTAAAACCAGCCCTGGCTTACCTAGATGTGATCTCTCAAGTCCGTGAGCAGGTTGACTGCCCAGTAGCGGCCTATCAAGTGAGTGGCGAATATGCCATGATTAAAGCAGCTGCCGCCAACGGCTGGATCGATGAACAAGCCGTAATGTTCGAAACACTCGGTGCCATAAAGCGTGCCGGAGCCAGCTTTATCTTGAGCTACTTCTCTAAAGATGTCGCTAAAGCGCTGCAGTAGGCCGACGTTGTTCTGTTAACAGTGTGCCCTGAGCCGATCATAACCACAGCGATTGACCCACTTGGGCGTAAGGCCAAGCTACCTTCTGGCAGTAGCCCTGACTTGTAATTGGCACTGAATCATCTACAATAACGAGTCGGCAAGATTAAGGCGGTATTGTCGTGAGAATTGATAAACCAGTTAATCAGGGGCGTCGTAATGCTCTTAGGAAGTTAGGAGCTGGCGCTGGTGTGGCGTTTGTAGCTACAGCGTTGCCATCTTGTGCTTTGGACGAACTTGAGTTGGCTGTTACTAATCCAGACGGAGTATCAGCAACGCCGGAAGATTTCGCCAAGCTGGATGAGACTGTCAATTATTACAATGGCTTCGTTGTAGCTTCTGGCGAAACTGGATTTCCTATTGAGAACTCTCTGGGGAAAGAGCTGGGTTTCGCAACTGTCGTCAAGGTAAGTGACCAGTACTTTATGGAGCTTCCGGTAGCCAAGATGCCAGGGTGTCAAGAGTCGAACATTACACTGAGAATCACCTTCGAATCAGCTAACTCTTTAGAAGGTCTGCTCAGAAGGAGTGGTATTGCATATGGCGACTACACCGCATCAAGAGAGAGAATCATTGTTGGGAACGTTCTCGACGGCACTCGAGTCATTTCCTACATTAATGCTGTTGATGGCGGGCTTGACGTCCTGATACGACACGCCATGATTTTTACCAATAGCCCTGATGGAAACATTCCTGGCCTAGATCAAGCCCGATCCTGTCAGAATCCTCCAGCTAAGCTAACGCAGGGTGTCGGGCGTTAAAGAATACATTGGCCGCCTGTGCCACGCTTCTGTATGTACTGATAGAAGAGAAGTGTTTCGCGCCTGGATGGCATCCGATGCCATGGCTGGCGGACTAGATCAAACCCAACAGCTAGCCCAGCTTCTGGCTTGATTATTCCGGAATTTGGAGATTCATTAGCGAAAGCGGGCGGAAGAACTTTTGTTCCCATTGCCATTTCAACTTCAGTGGGGTTTTCAATCGGTCGTCTATTTTTCAGATCATACGGAACTCCGTCAGGATCATCGATGAGTATCTCAGGCCCCGGTTCAAACGGAGAGTACAGAATCGTTAGAAATTGATATTCACTATCGGGGTCGGTTTCTGCCACAACCATGGGGTCCTTATGCCATTCGGACACGAACTGCTTTACCCCAGGACGGGTCAGAGCAAAGTGCTTCCGAATTGCTGTTGTGGCTGGATTGAACCCTGAGGCAAGAGCTATGCGATCCAGCGCCTTCTCGAGTTCTATAAAAGCAGCTGGTAACTCGCCGGAAATTCGCTGATATCCCGATGGAACTGGCAGTGTCTCAGCCCGTTTCATAAACCAGTTGTGGATCGATTCTCTTTCAGTAAATGATAGCCCAGGGTCAAAGATCACAATCCGGTTGTCGTCAGAGCGGTTTGCAACATCGTCCGGTACGGCAACAGGAGTAGGCTTTGGGATTATTGGTAGAACCGCCACGCTAAAGCTTAACTAGAAAAAGCACAAGAGCCGCAGGCTGTGCTGCGACCCTTCGTGTGTGGTCGGGGCCGGCGTCGATCCGGCGACCTAACGCTTTTCAGGCGTCCGCTCTGCCAACTGAGCTACCCGACCTCCTCTTAACCTGCCTTAGGCTTGCGCTTTAAGCGGGTAAGAAGCGGTCCCGACGAGATTTGAACTCGCGACCTCCGCCTTGACAGGGCGGCGTGC
>JAHDFH010000008.1:11274-51892 GCA_020628305.1 Acidimicrobiales bacterium
ACCCGTGTTACCTGCGTGAAAGGCAGGCGTCCTAGGCCGCTGGACGATGGGGGCCAGCAATAATTAGGCTTTGTCAATGTAGCAGCTATTTTGCCAAGTGGCACTCAAAAACGTGGTTTGATTAGCCCTCTTGTAAAGATTCCACCAGAAGCTCGACCAGTAGTGAAAGGCTGTGATACAGCGAGACCCGGCCATCGGAGAGATCATCTAGCGGATCATCTTCAGAAACAT
Source organism: Acidimicrobiales bacterium (assembly GCA_020628305.1). Lineage (GTDB taxonomy): Bacteria > Actinomycetota > Acidimicrobiia > Acidimicrobiales > SZUA-35 > JAHDDW01. Next base: position 11,506 of record JAHDFH010000008.1, read on the forward strand.
CCAACTGAGTGCCTATAACAAGCCGTAGATCGTTCAACACGACCATCCACTTTTCGGCCAGTTCCAGCTCAAGCCGTTCCTGGAAGATCGAATCAGTAACCATCTTTATGGCCTCAGACTTTTGATCCACGAGCTCGCTCTGTGCCAGCACCTGATAGCCGTTCTCCAACTCGGGGTCGTTGTTGTAGGCAGTAGGGAAGAGGCGTCTGGATTCTTTGATATTGGGATCGTTGAACGTTTCTAGTTGCTGAATCAGGGAAAGGAGAGTTTCTCGGACCTCTTTTGTGAGCTCAACTGCAATGCAGTCATGATCTCGAAAAATATCGATGGGATGCTCTTCGCTCATCTGTCCGACTCCAAAGTAGCCCAAAGGCCGTAACCATGAAGTTTGTGTACATACTGTTCAGCCTCTGTCCGCTCGCCTGAATAGACATGGGCTCTACCTTTGTTGTGAACATCCATCATCAATTTGGTGGCTTCTGGCTTTGGATATGAAAAGACTTTCTGGAAGACATACGAGACATAACTCATCAAATTGATTGGATCATTCCAAACAATAACAGCCCACATGGGTTCGCTTTGCTCTGCGAACTTGGCCGCTAGATCTTCAAATGTTTCCGTCTGTTCCATTGGAAGTGGCACATAAACAGTGTGCCATCCCTAAGGCCAGTTTCAGACGCTCCAAGAGATAAGTTGGCTGATTATGTCGTTGTGCATGTCGGTTATTACTAGCAACGCGAAAATCATGAGCAGCCCCGCAGCGATGTAGCCTGCTGGCTTTAGGAACTTGGCAAGAGTTCGCTTTTTGAGTGCGTTCAGCCCTAAGAGTGTTAGAACGATTGGGCTAAGAACACAGAAGATATAGAGCCCCTGATCTAGGATCCCGTCAAAGCTTCTATCTGGTAACCCCTCTTGAAGGTCTGCGAGAGCTTCGCCCGTGCAAGGCACCCAGATTCCAGCGGCCGCTACTCCTGTCAGCAAACCCGCTGCCAAGCTTAACTTGGGCAGTCTACGGCTCGACGGTCTTGGTGTTGACGCCAGGGACGCAACAGCGAAGATGATGCCAGCTGAGGTGTCTGGTATTTGCCCACCTCTCTCAGAGGCGACCAGCCACGTATACAGAGTTGCGCCAACGAGGAAAGCAATAGCGGCGATGTATCTGTCTCTACCTGCTCCGACTGTTACTGCCAGCCCAGGAATGAGGAGAACAAGCGAGCAGGGAAGTAGAGCCGAACCTAGACCCTCGATGATGAGGTCTAGCATTCGCTAGGCTCCATTCTCCACGAGATAGTTGACTGTATCTGCAAGACGATCATAGGCTCCCTCACCCTTTCGCTCAAAGCGAACATTACCATCCTGGTCTAGCACAAACGTCATCGGCCAGCCACGATTCTCGGGACGCCACGCTCTGAAATTTTCCTTATTGTTGTCAATACCGTGCGGCCAAGAGATGCCTCGTTCAACTGCTTCTTGCAGAACAAGGTCAGGGTTTTTCTCAAAGTCGAACTCGGGAGCGTGGATTCCGATGATTTCCAGATCATCTTCGGGATACTGACCTCGGATCTCTTTGATAAACGGGAACGTGGCATGGCAGTTGTGGCACGAAAGGGCCCAGAAATGAACAATTCGAACTTTGCCGTTGGTGGCTGCAACGCTTTGGGCTTCGCCCTGGACCCAGCCATCAAGGTTCTCGAATTCAGGTCTAGTGCCAAGAAATGGCGGAGCGTCTTGGTCTGGTTCTACCTCTGCTTCAGTAGTGGTAGCTTCTTCCAAAGAATCTGAGAACTCCTCTAGTGCTGTTGTGTTTTGTTCTGTAGTAGCAGAACGGGCAAAAATGAGAGCTGCAGCAAGCACAGCGATACCTACTATTGAGAGAATGGATTTAGTCATATGGTCGCCTCTCCACGGTCGAACAACTTCGGTAACATCTTTAACAGCGTTGTGAAGTGGTTTAATCCCTACTCATATAGCTTTGCCAGATTTGGGCATTGCGTGCGTGAAAGAAACTTACGCCAAGCCAGAGCAAGGTAGCGCCAATGACATGTAGTAGAACAATGCCTGGTGGGACACCAAGTTCATACTGAAGGTAGCCGATTGCTCCCTGGGCAATGCTGAGAGTTCCAAGAGCAACCAATTGTTGCCTGACCGGCTTGTTGCACGAGTGCCGATAGAGCAACACAGCTAGAAAGGCAACGAACAGCCAGTTAGATAAAGAGTGAACGCGGGCTATTGATTCAATATCGAAGTCGAGCCGATCAGAGCGTGCATCGCCAGAGTTAGGTCCAGTACCGGTTACCAGAGTTCCAAAGATCATACCCAGACCCAGGAGCCCTGCGAGGACTGTTGGGTCCTTGCCGATGTTGTCTTGATTGTTTGATGGCTTGTTGAGTTCCTTCAGATACACACAAGCTGTTATAAGTACCATCGAGATTAGGAAGTGGGCTGAAACGGTAATGGGATGTAACTCCGTGAAGACAGTTACTGCTCCTAGGATTGCCTGAAAAGCTACCCCGGCGACGATCCACCATGCGAGGCGAACAATGCGTTGATCAAATGGTTGCCTCAGCTTGCAGGCATACGCCGCCCACAATGCAGCGACTCCCACAAGTGCTGAAAGAATGCGGTTGCCGAACTCTGTCCAGCCATGTAGCTCCCACTCTGGAATAATGCTCTCTTCGCTACAGCCTGGCCAATCCTCGCAACCAAGACCGGACTGAGTGAGCCTTACCGACGCTCCAGTGAACACGATTAGCGTCAGCATCGCTAACGAGAAAGTGATGATGCGATCAAGCTTGGATGAAGTCATATTCTTGAACACAGTCTCGAGGATATCCAGCACATAGCTAAAGGCTGACCAACTGGGCCAGTTACAATCAGAATCAATGGTTAACATTCCGGATCTTAAAGTGAACAAACCAGGCACAACTTTGCGGGTCTTTGGACACTTCTCAGAAGGGGTCGCACAGATCGGTGAACAGATCGCACCCTATACCAAGTGGTGGAACACTAGCAACAAACAAGCTTTAGGCTCAGATGGAAAGTTATTGGTTGTCGTTGGGGATTCAGCCGCACTCGGGATTGGCGCTTCGAAGCCCGAGAACGGATATTCCGAACTTGTTCGGCAGCATCTCGAAACAAACGGTGAGAAATGGCGAGTGATTGTGTTGGCGCAGTCTGGTGCCAAAGCTAAGAATGCTTTAAGGGAGTACCTGCCAACGCTTGAGAAGTTAGAACCAGATCTTGTCATCAGTTGCATTGGCAGTAACGATGTTTTCTGGTCGTTGGCTACCAGATCCTTGATTGAAAAGATGGAGCGAATTGTTAACGCTTTGCCACAGGCAAGTGTGATCGGAAAGCTAGCAGGCGCTTCGCCAAGAGCAAAGATCGTTAACGCGAAGTTGAAACAGTTTGCTAAAGATAGACGTCTCCCCATATGTGACCCATGGCGAGTCAAAGGCGTTAGCGGCAAAGATCGTGTTGCTAGCGACAACTTCCACCCCAATGACTACGGCTATGAGCTTATGGCGAGCGCCTTCATCGAAGCAATTAACTCAAGAGTTTGAAACTACTCGTAGTTCTTGATCTCAGTTGCTGAAGGAATTCGTCCTTCGGATGTGTAATAGAAAGCTATTGCTTCGGTTCTGTCTCGAAGCTGAGTTTTCATCTCTACGCCCTCAGCAAAATAGACAACCATGGTTGAACGGTCTAGTCGTCCAGCTTCAAGCTCACCTATCCAGTAAGCCTTGCCAGAAGTGTCGCTGCCTCTGTTTAACACTTTGCCGTAGAGTGCTTCTACATACTGGGCGTCTGAGAATCCAGCGAACAAGATATCAAACTCAGCCCCCGCTGCAAAAGAGTACGCAATAGTTTCAAGAGATGCTCCGTTATTGAACTGATCTAGCCAGTATTCAAATCCTTGAAGTTCGGGGTTCCTTAAGAAGAAGGACCAGTAGAGACGAACAATCTTGGCTTCGTCAGAGTTGACAATTTGATCATAAGTGACAGATCCAGCCTGAAGGAGGGCGAAAGCTGCGATGACTGCCGGAGTTGGGTCAATGGAGGTGTATCCGCCGGCTGAGTTAGGAAGTGCGATCTCAAAATGCAAATGGGGTGCTGTAGCTTCAGCATTGCCGGAATCACCATTGAAGGCAATGTGTTCACCTGCGCTAACACGAGTACCTCGAACAATTTCAGTTCCATTTAACACACCACACAGGCGAGCTGAGAAGACCTGGGTGCAGCTTGCAGAGGCATCGTCAGTTCCAGGTGTGTCGTTATTCAAGTGGATGTAGCGGTAGCGAATGCCTGAATCCCCAACTATCTCAAGCCAGTTTCCAACGTTGTCATAATCAGAGTTAGTGATTTCACCATTCTCAACAGCGACGATCTTGCCCATTTTGGGTCCGAGTAGGTCTACCCCAAGGTGGCTGCGGCCGCCGCTGCGAGGAGCACCGTAAGTATTAGACCAGGTGAAGTCTGCCACATCTTCTTCTGCGATCGGAAAGACGATCTCTGGAGTGTTGGCTGCTGCAGGACCGAAGCTAACAAACAGTCCGGCCGTACCCATGAGTACAGCAATAGCACTGGCGGTTACTTTCTTTGGCAGGAGCATAAGCTTCTTTCTGAGTTGCGGGTACTGTTAGCCTAGCTTTGAACCGAGGCGATATGAACAAAGATGCACTAGAAAAGTTAAGAACTGAAGGAAATCGAAGGATTCAAGCCTATCTCGCAGGGGAGGAAGTGCTTGCTCCAGAGGATATCGCTAATGCTGGCAACCCAGGCTGGTTCAACTCAAGTGACACCATTTGGAAAGTCAACTCTGATCCTGCACTACTCGTAGGTGGCCTGGCCTCACTTTTAATTCAAACTTTGCACCCTCAAGTGATGGCAGGGGTAGCTGATCACAGTAACTATGAATCCGATCCTCTTGGAAGGTTTCGAAGAACCGGAAGATTTGTGGGAGCCACAACCTTCGGAACTGAAGCAATAGCGCAACAATCGGTAGATCTTGTTAATGCCATTCACAAACACATCGTGGGAAAAACCCCAGACGGCACTCCGTATGACGCCACTGACCCTCATCTTCTTGGCTGGGTTCATGTCACCGAGATCTATTGTTTTTGGAAGTCGTTCGATGCGTTTGGCCCTAAAGATCATGGCCTGAACGCAGATGAATACGTGAAGCAATCCACCAAAACAGCGTTAGCTCTTGGCTATCAGGACGCTCCAACCACTTGGGTAGAGCTCGAACAAACGCTGGACTCTTATCGACCAGAGTGCAACTATGGAAAACAAGCCTCGCAGGCAGTCAAGTTTCTCCTGGCGCCATCAGTGGTTCCTCTGGCGTTCAAACCTGCTTATCTTGGTGTGTCAGCAGCAGCACTAAGTCTGTTGCCGAGATGGGCAATCGAAATGCTTATGCTCCCAGTGCCTCCTGTAGTCACACCGCTAGTGATTAAACCAGCGGCTAGCAAGCTCGCAGAACTTCTTCGCTGGTTTGCCATAGATCCGTCACAGCGAAGTCTTAGCTAGCGAGCACGTTACCCTTTCGCCAGGCCGGCTTTGGCCAGTACTTTTTCAAGCGGTTCTTTGATATGAAGGTCCTTCGCGAAGATAAGAACCCAGCCTAGATAAGCAACAGCTCCTATGGACCCTGCGAGGACCATCTGTCCGAATGACTGTGAAGTGAAATATGCCGGAACGCCAAAGCAGATTGCAGCTCCGAGGGCTGCCAGTATTGAACCCCTGCTAATTGCATAGTGTCCAGATTTGGAATACACGAAGAAACTGTTCAGCCCGTTTTGAACAACCACAGCAATGATCCATGCAATGCCCGCACCGACAAGCCCATACTCGGGTATCAAAATAATGGCCAGTCCAACATCGATGATGACAGCTAGGGCAGTTGAGAACAGTGAGCGGCGAGACCGACCCAACATCAAGAGCGCAAGATCTATTGGGCCAGCAAAGGCCGAGGCCGTCATACCTAGAGCTAACAGACTCAAAGTTGTCTTTCCGTCAACTAGTGCAGAATCCAACAATCGGGTAGCGCCTTCAGATTTGAAAGCAAGCAGAAGGAAATACGGCCAGGTAACGAGCACCATCCAAGCCGTAACTTTCTGGAGTAGTGCCTGGGCTATATCGGTCCGTTTATTTGCAATTGCTCGACGCAAAGCGGGTGCAGTCGCTTGACCAATTGAGAAGATTAGGTAGTTGCCAGCAGTAATGTAGCGGCTGATTGAGCCGTAGATGCCGGCAATATCTTCCCCCGCAAGACGAGAGATGATTATTACATCGACTCGTTCCAAAAGGCTTTGCAGAAGAACTGATGCTGAGCGCGGACGGTTGTAGCGCCAGAACTCCTTGTTGCTAACGCTGGCGTCTCCGTTATGGGTAAGGCCCCCAAGTCTGACCGTGGATACGAAGGCTAGAACTGTTGAGACAACAATCGGCGAAGCCCAAGCCAGAGCCACCAACCTTGGATCCGGAATGGCCGTGTCGGACGCTACAAAAACAACTGTCAGCAAAGCGATCTGCGTGAGCGGTCTAAAGATTTGGTTAATGACAACGTGCGGAGTCATCGTCCCGAGCGTGCGAGTAGCGCCAAGAAGAACAAGAAGTATCGCCCAAGCTGGGATGGCGATTGCTGAGTAGCGAAGCAACTGAGTATGTTCTGTCACTTGTTCAACGCCAACCCACCCCGAAATTCTGGGTGCCTGAAAGGCAACAATGAGCCCTAATGCGGTTGATAATAAGATGACTGGTTGCAAAGCTATTCTAAGGATTGGCCTGACGTTGACTGGTTTGCCGTTCTCGTCTAAACCTTTGGGAGTGAAGTAAATTAGGCCAGTCATCGATCCCAAACACGAACCGTTTGCGAGGATTGAAACTAGCGCTGTCGCTGTGAAGAAGATTCCAGCAAAAGCTGTGCTGGCTCTGGTCACTAAAATGGCGATACCAAAGTTAGCTACTGTCGTAGCGACAGCACCAATCAGAGACAGGCTTGTAGCCTTACCTGCTGTCTGCATCTTTGCAGTTGTGCGTGTAGATGACATAGAGTCTCGCGAGCAAATTGGTGGACCCAGATCTAGTCGGCAATTTCAAAGCATTGTTGACCTGTTTGCTAGGTCAGTCGAACCACTTACATCTGACCCCAAAAAATCTTCAGAAGCTGCAAATTAAGTAAAGGGGGCCTCTTTCAGTGCCGAGAATTGTAAAGAATTCGCATCGATACTAGTCTTTGCTAAACGGCGGAGCGTAAGCTCTCAATTTTTGGCTCAGGCGGAAGGCCACAATGACAGACACCACACCAAAGGTGGAAACCTCTGAGGTTCGTAATTTGCTTTTCGTATCGTCGGCTGGCGGTCACCTGTCACAGCTTCTTCAGTTGAAGCCCTGGTGGCAGCATCACCGTCGCCATTGGGTGACTTTCGATCTAGCTGATGCCCACTCTAAACTCGATGGTGAAGGCGTGACCTACGCGTATTACCCAACCACTCGCAACATCTTCAACATGGTTCGCAATGGTTTTTTAGCGTTTAGGACCTTGCGTCGGCTCAAGCCTGATGTGATCATCTCTAACGGTGCTGGAGTTGCGTTTCCGTTCTTTGTAGTGGGTCGCATGTTGGGAATCTCAACTGTTTACATCGAGGTTTATGATCGAATCGATTCTAAGACTCTGACAGGAAAACTCTGTAAGCCATTTGCGACAGAGTTTTTGGTGCAGTGGCCTGAACAAGCAGAGTTGTACGAAGGCAGTACCCACATTGGAGCTCTTTACTAGGCGGAAGTTATGAAGCTAATTGTTGTATCAGTAGGAACAGATCATCATCCATTTGACAGGATGATTGACTGGATTGACGCGCTCACATTCGACGGTGAAACGGACGTTCGTATCCAATCCGGAACCTCAAAGGCGTCGACGAACTGGCGTTCTCAGGAACTCATTCCTCACGCTGATCTGCTTGAGATGTTTGTGGCTGCCGACGCGGTGGTGTGTCACGGCGGTCCGTCGACTGTGATGGATGTCCGTGCTTCGGGTAAGTTGCCGATTGTGTTACCTAGAAACCCTGAACATGGCGAGCACGTCGATGGGCATCAGATGGCTTTTGCTAAGCACCTCGATGCTAATTCCGTTGCAAATGTGGTCTCAACAATGGATGAAATGCATGCAGCTATCCATGAGGCAATTGCTCAGCCAGACAGGTACATGGTTGAGAAGCAGAATGGGTCCTTACCAGGCGTAGTTCGTTTTGGTCAGGTTGTGGATTCTTTGCTTGATACCTCAACGACGCTTGGTGGTACTAACGTGTCGATCAAGAATCATCGCATTCAAGGTTCTGAAGTAGGGGAGTAAATGGACATGGATAAAGTTTCAGTCGTCATCGCAACGCGCAACCGCCCCAAACTGCTTCGGCGAGCAATTGACGCTGTTTGGTCACAAACCTATGAAGGTGATATCGAGATTGTCGCCGTGTTCGATCAGTCAGAACCTGATGAGTCGCTGGTGCGCAAAGAAGGCAATCGCGAAGTTAAGGTCACTCGCAACGTACGCAGCCAAGGTTTAGCGGGCGGACGAAACTCTGGGGTAGATTTTGCTTCCGGAGTCTGGGTAGCGTACTGCGATGATGACGACGAATGGCTACCAGAGAAGCTGGCTGCACAGTTTGAAGCGTTAGCAGCCAACCCTGGGTCTATGGCCAGCTGCACAGGAATTCTCATTAACTTTGAGGGCGATGACACGGCTCGAATTCCGGATCCAGAGGGCGTGAGCTTCGACGATTTCATCACCGATCGCATGACTGAGGTGCACCCATCAAGCTGGTTGGTTAACAGGGAGTTTCTACTTGAAGAAGTGGGCTATGTCGACGAAGAGATACCTGGTGGCTACGCAGAAGACTATGACTTTATGCTCCGCACGGTTGCAAAGACAAAGCTAGCTGTCGCAACTAAGCCACTTGTGCGAATTTATTGGCACGGCGCGTCATACTTCTTTGAGCGGTGGAAGATGATTGACGAAGCTCTCGAATATCTGGTCAACAAACACCCTCAGTTTCTTGACAATAAGAAAGGCCTGGCAAGGATAAGAGGCCAGCAAGCTGTTGCCAAGGCTGCGATGAAAGATCGCAAAGGAGCGTTTGAAACCATTAAGGAAACCTTCAAACTCAACCCAACCGAGAAACGCAACATACTTGCTTTGATTGTGGCGGCAGGCTTGCCAGCGGAGTTTGCGTTAAAGCAAGCTCACAAGTTCGGCAAAGGTATCTAGAGCACTGCGCTACATGCTTTGATATTCAGTCGGCTATCCTTGAAGTGGTGGAAGAACTCTTACTAGTGGCAACTATTCACGTGCTTGCGATGATTTCACCGGGGCCGGACTTCGCAGTTGTATTGAAGACTTCTCTAGTGCACGGGAGGGCGTCGGCTTTGTGGGTTGCGCTTGGGATCTCTGTGGGCATTGCATTTCATGCTGCTTATTCAATTGTTGGCTTGGCTGTGATAGTGTCTCAATCGATCCTGCTTTTCAATGTTATTAAGTATGCTGGCGCAGCTTATTTAGTTTGGTTGGGATTGAAAGCCCTCCGCAGCTCGGGAGAGGGTTCGGTAAACAGCGCTTCTGAGACCCCAGAGAAAGCTCTGTCTAGATTGAAGTCATTCAGACAGGGGCTGCTGACAAACATTCTTAACCCTAAAGCTACGCTGTACTTCTTGAGCTTGTTCACTCAGGTAATCGATCCAAACACCGCCTTCGTTACAAAGTCTGGCTACGGAGTGTTCATGGTCGCTGCAACCTTGGTTTGGTTTAGTCTTGTGGCGATCTTCATGACGCAAAGACCGATAGAAGCTCTCTACCAGAAAGCAAAGACTTCGATTGAAAAAGCGTTCGGTATAGTACTGGTAGCGCTTGGAATTAAGGTAGCTGTAGGGTAGATGCCTGAGGTAAGGATGAAGGTTGAGATACCTGCTGAGTGGAAGCGAATCTAGGTGCTCTGTCTTCGACTTAGTGCATCTACCGAAGCTGCGGCGAGTAATGCTAAGCCGGCGAAAATAAACTTGATTCCTGAGCTGCCGAAGTCAATCTCTGTGCCGAAAACGGTTCTTTCGCCCACTAAGGACAGGCCATTGGGGATGAGCGCAAGAACAAGACCACCCAGTACGGCGTTGGACATACGTCCCTTGCCTCCAAACAGAGAGGTTCCTCCAATAACTGCGGCACCAACAGCCAGTAACAGGGTGTCATTAGCTCCTGTATTGGCGTCGACCGAATTCACTCGAGAGGCAAGAAATGCACCACCGACCGCAGCCAGAAGAGCGGTTGCCATGAAAGCTGACAACCTTATCCACACGACATTTACTCCTGCTCGTCTAGCAGCTTCGGCATTGTCACCAACGGCGTACAAGTAGAGCCCATATTTCGTGCGGCTCAGCAGGATAGTCATGAGAACGAGAATAACAAGCACGACAGGCACAACCAATGGCACCCCTTTAATCTCAGCTGTTGCTCGCGGGAGCGATCGATCAGTCGAAAGTACAGCCGTAGCCGCAAGCGTAAAGGCAGCAACCATCAGTAAGCGAAGCGCAATCACAGGGACAGCTAGCTTGATTTCTGAAGTTCTGTGTTGGCGTAATAGGACATAGGCATAGCCAAGTACAACAATTGCTGCGAACAGCCAAGATTGACTAACGGAAAGGGTGCCTCCCACTAAGTCCTTGATCGGATCGTTGTTGATCCGGACACTACCACCATCTCGAACCAGAAGAAGAAGAATTCCTTGGAAAGATAAAAAGTTGGCGAGCGTAACAACGAAGGACGGTATGCCAACCTTAGCAACCATGAAACCAGTAAAAAGGCCGAGAGCCAAGGCAGCCAGGGTTGATATGAGGATCGCCGTAGGTAGGGACCATCCATCAGCAAGACGTGTTGCCAGAACCGCTGCACCAACCCCAGCTACGAACCCCGCTCCGAGGTCGATTTCTCCCAATAACAGCACGAATGTTACTGCCATAGCAATAACAATTACTGATGATGATTGCTCTAAAAAGTTAGCCAAGTTGAGCCTGGATAAGAAGCTGTCTGGATTCACAGCCCCAAATATGGCGACGAGCGTCAGGATTGACAGAATCGCAGGAAGTGATCCCAGTTCTCCTGCCTTAAGATTTTCCTTGAAGTCAAACCATACGTCTCCTAGTGACTTGACCCCTGAATCCATACCAAAGTCTGATTTGACGGACTTCACATCATTCATAGCGAGTCATCCTTCTCTAGATTTGCGGCACCAGAGGTGATCAGTTGGACCAGGCTTTCACGATCTGAGTCGCTTGCTCTGACAGATGCTGCAATTGTGCCTAGATACATGGCACAGACGTGATCCGAGACTGCCAAAACATCGTTCATGTTGTGACTGATTAGAATAACTGCGAGGCCCTCTTCAGCCAGCCGCCGAACCAAACCCAGGACCTGTTCTGTTTGAGCCACTCCGAGAGCTGCTGTGGGTTCGTCAAGGATCACCACTTTAGAGTTCCAGAGGACTGCTTTGGCGATCGCTACCGTCTGCCGTTGTCCCCCAGAGAGTGAATGCACTTTCTGTCGAACGCTTTTTATAGTGCGTACTGACAGAGTTTTTAACGTTTCCCTAGCTGAGCGCTCCATTGTCAAGTCGTCAAGGAGGCCGTGGACTGTCTTTTCTCGACCCAGAAATAGATTTTGGACGACATCCAGGTTTTCGCAGAGTGCGAGATCTTGGTAAACCACTTCTATCCCAAGATCTGAAGCGTCTTTTGGGCTGGAAATATCGACTTTAGATCCTTCGAATTCGACTTCGCCAGAGTCAATTCGATGTATTCCAGCTATGCATTTTACTAGAGTTGACTTCCCGGCTCCGTTGTCACCGATCAAAGAGGTTACAGTGCCCGGAAACACTTCCATTGATACATCAGTCAGAACTTTTACTGGACCGAAGGATTTACTGACATCTGTTAGTTTGAGAATAGGTTCCACTTGTTAACCACCCTACAACAAAGGTCCCGCCAAATGGCGGGACCTTTGCCATGCTCTATCTAAAGTGTTTAGCCTAGGCTTCTTCAAGACCTGCTTCAGCGCATGCTTCTTCAATACCCTCGCACACATCTTCGTAGGTAACAAAACCGTCATCGATAGGAACATTGATATTGTCTAGGAAGATAGCAGTGACTTCACCTTGAACGAATGGAATTTCACCACTTTCATTGTCAATGGTTGCGTCAGCTTCCACTTCGCCATTTTCGAGTAGCTCAACTGCTGCTGCAACTGCTGCCTCAGCTTCAACCTTAACTGGCTTGTAGATCGTCATACACTGTGTTCCCTCAACAATTGCTCTGAGGCCTTCAGGAGTCGCATCCTGCCCAGTTGTTGGAAGTGTGAGGTTATTATCGGCAAGTACTGCTTGAGCTGCAAGCGATAGACCATCGTTAGCCACTAGTACACCGTCGACTTCTCCACCTGCGTCGGTGAGAAGCTGTTCAAAGATCACTCCACCCTCAGCGTTGTCCCAGTCTGGCACTGCTTCTTCGCCAACAGTTTCAAATCCAGCGTCAGCGATTGCTGCTTGGTAGCCTTCTTTGAATAGAGTTGCGTTGTTGTCAGTAGGTGAACCGTGAAGCTGAATAATTCTCTTACCTTCTGTTTCTCCAGCGAAGCACTGAATCAATCCTTCACCTTGAGCTGTGCCGACAGCGACATTGTCAAACGAAACATAAACATCTGCTGATCCGCCAAGAGTTAGGCGATCATAGTCAATGTTTAACACACCTGCTTCAGCTGCTTTTTCTTGGATTGCTGCACCAGACTCGGAATCAAGATTGGTTATAGCTAGTACCTCGACACCATCGGCGATCATCTGATCAGCGATAGTAGCCATGTTGTCTTTGTCACCTTCAGCATTCTGGATGTCACATTCGATTCCTGCTTCTTCACAAGCAGCTTCAATCAGTGGGCGATCGAAGTTCTCCCAGCGAGCTGAAGTAGCTGAATCAGGCAAGATGAAACCAACCTTGCCACCCTCTGTTACTCCGGCTGCAGCTGTTGTCCCAGATGGTTCATCATCTGTGCTGCTATCATCGCTACAAGCAGCTGCGAATAAACTTGCTGCGATTGCAATAGCGATAACCTTTCTACTTACCTTCATTTATATCCTCCTAAAGGGACTAGTTTCCATCAAATCTAGCACAGCGGTGCGGCAATAAATGTGGCATTTACATTTCTGACACAAATGGGGCTCAACGCGTTGAAATCCCCCATGCGAGAATCGAGCTCTCGGTTTCTTGGGTTATTGTTTGCTGTGGTCTGTGACAGGCTTTTAGGAGGCCGAGCGGCTAGCGCTTAGGCAGGAAGCTTGTTGTGAAGTTCTCAGTACCCCCGGCGAGAATCGAACTCACGCACACGGTTCCGGAAACCGATGCTCTATCCACTGAGCTACGGGGGCAAGACTCTCAAGCCTATCTCAGGTTGGGGGAATCAAACGCTCGAAACCAGCCATTTGAAGGCTCTGGAAGCGGAAAGGTGAACGGAATTCGAACCCGGCCAGGGCATTGAACTAGTGCTATGGGTCGGGGAAATAGACCATAAGGCCTAAACAAGTGCTTTGAAATGCCGACGGCGGGTTTAGAGAAGTTCTAACAAAGTGAGCACATTGTGAAAATCGGAATTATTGCACCACCATGGGTTCCAATCCCGCCGCTAGCTTATGGCGGCACCGAGCTTGTGATCGATACGTTAGCAAGAGGGCTTTCTGTAGCAGGTCATGAAGTTCTCCTCTACGCAACCGGTGACAGCACATGTCCGGTCGAAACAAAGTACTTACTTGAAGAAGCTGAGGGTAAGAATATTGCAAACTCGACGGTAGAAATTCGTCACCTGATCAAAGCTTATGAAGCAATGAACGAAGCTGGCGTTGACATAATTCACGATCACACGATGGTCGGGCCAGTTTATGGTCCAGCGGTTACGGATATTCCGATTGTCACCACAAACCACAACACATTTTCTGTTCACACCGAAGAACTTTGGCGAGCAGTTACAGACAGTGATGTCAAGATCATTTCAATCTCCCACAATCACGCTTCACATGCCTGTGCACAAGTAAGGGTCGATAAAGTCATTCATCACGGGATCGATACAACTCGCTTTCCCGACGGGTCTGGTGAGGGTGGCTATTTAGCTTTCCTTGGTCGCATGGTTCCTGAAAAAGGTGTTCACACGGCAATAGCTGTTGCTAAAGCGGCAGGCGTGCCGTTAAAAATTGGGGCGAAGATGCGAGAGGCTCCGGAGCGTGAATATTTCGAATCGCAGGTGAAACCACTTTTAGACGGTGATATTGAATACTTGGGGGAGCTTGGACCTAAAGACAAGCTCGAGCTCCTTTCAGGTGCTAAAGCAATGATCAATCCGATCCGTTGGCCAGAACCATTTGGCATGGTCATGATCGAATCCTTGGCGTGTGGAACTCCAGTTATTGTGTTCCCAAGCGGTGCAGCGCCAGAAATCGTAACAGATGGTCTCACCGGGTTTGTTTGTAAAGACGAGGCTGACATGGTAAAGGCTGTTGCGCGTCTCGATGAGATTTCACGGCGTGCCTGCCGATTTGAGGTGGAACAATCCTTCTCCATGCAGCGTATGACTCAAGATCACGTTGAGATGTATTCAGAGATGCTTGCTGAAGCTAAAGCAATCGAGCTCAAGCCTGAAAAAATTGAAATCTCGCTGTAACAACAGGGACGACGGGGGACAGGTCCCGTTGGTTCCTCTGGCGATAGTTGGACAGGTAGTACCGTCCCCAATGTCCGGTTGGATCCAGTAAGGTAGAGCCATGGATCAAGTAGTGAAGATTGGTTTGCTCGGATTTGGAACCGTGGGCTCTAGTTTGGCGCAGCTCTTGCAAGAGCGGCAGGCGAGCTTGCGGGAGATCACCGGTTTAGACATACAACTGTCACGGGTGGCTGTGCGGAACAAAGAACGATACGACTTTTCAAGCCTGAGCAGTGATGTAGCTGTAACAGATGATGCCATGACTTTAGTTAATGATCCCGAAGTCGATGTGGTTGTTGAACTCATCGGTGGCATCAGTCCCGCAAAAGAGCTAGTAAGAGCGGCACTCGAACTTGGAAAACCCGTGGTGACAGGCAACAAGGCTCTAATCGCCAGCCATGGCCCCGAGCTGTTTATGCTCGCAAAGAACAACAAAGTCGATCTGCTCTTTGAAGCCTCGACCGCAGGAGCGATTCCTATTCTGCGTCCGCTGAGAGAGTCGCTCCTCGGCGAAGATGTTCGAAACATACTTGGGATCGTAAACGGTACCTGTAACTACATCCTCACCGAGATGGCCGGTAGTGGCATCTCATATGAGATGGCCCTCAAACAAGCTCAAGAGTTGGGATATGCAGAAGCTGATCCAACAGCCGATGTAGACGGTCACGATTCTGCAGCCAAAGCTGCAATCATGGCCTCGTTAGCGTTTGGATCTGAGGTTAGCGCCGACGACGTGGTCACTGAAGGGATATCTCGGATAACAGACTTTGATATCACTCAGGCTGATCGCCTCGGATTTACCATCAAACTTCTAGCACAGGCTCAGAAGATCGAAACAAAGGGCGGCGAGAAAGTATCTGTCAGAGTCTTTCCAACTCTCGTTCCGAAACGGCATCCCCTTTCAGCAGTCCACGGATCCTACAATGCAGTGTTCGTTGAAGGTGCTGCCTCAAGTGAGCTCATGTTTTACGGAAAGGGTGCCGGTGGTAGACCCACTGCAAGCGCAGTACTTGGAGATCTAGTTGACGCCTGTCGCAACCTTAGATCCTCAACTCATAGATTGGTCCCGTCCGGTGCCAAGTCTGAGCTGTTCGATCCGCTCGAACACGATTCAAGCTACTACGTCACTTTAAATACCGTTGAGGGTGTGGGCGTTCTCGCCGGAATTGCAGAAACCTTTGCTCGTTTCAATATTTCTATAAAAACCATTGAGCAATATCCAATCCAGGACGAAGCCGGAGCATCAGTACGCATGGTCTTCATCACAGATGATGGTCTAGAAAGCAATTACCAGAACCTGTTCGACGAACTTAGACAAGCCGAAACTGTCACTGCGGTGACCAGCACAATCCGAGTGATCTGATTCCATGACGAAATTTGTTTCCACAAGAGGAACTCAAGAAGTTGATTTCGTGGATGTTTTATTGAATGGTCTTGCCCCTGATGGCGGTCTGTACAGCCCAACTTCCCTTCCGGAGATCGAGACTGACAAAGTTAGAACTTTTCAGGATGCTGTAGCTTGCTTGATGGAAGCTTTCGCACCTGGTTTCCTCGCCTCCGACCAACTCAGATCAATGATGCAGGTCGCCTACGGCGAATTTAGAGCTGACCCAATCAACCCGCTCAAGACAATAGATAACAGATTGACGCTGCTGGATCTCACACAAGGGCCAACTTTTGCTTTCAAAGACTTCGCACTGTGCCTGTTAGGTCCGCTTCTAGATGAAGCTTTGAAACGTCAAGGTAGAAGAGGCATGGTGTTGGGCGCAACTTCAGGTGACACTGGCAGTGCTGCGATCAATGGACTGAAAAACTCTGAGCGAGTGGATGTTGTGATGCTTCATCCACATGGCAAAGTGACAGAGATTCAGCGGCGGCAGATGACAACAGTCGACTCAGGTGGGGTTAAGAATCTGGCTATCAGAGGCAGCTTCGATGATTGCCAGAACCTTGTTAAGGCAGCCTTTACCGATAGCTCAATTCGGGAGCGTTTCAACCTAGTGGCCGTCAACTCTATAAACTTCGCTCGAGTTCTAATTCAGATTGCGTACTACTTGGATGCGTCACTAACACTAGCCAGAGATGGCAAGATAGACGTTTGTGTACCAACAGGTAACTTCGGCAATGTTTTGGCTGCCTGGTATGCAAAACAGCTTGGAGCGCCGATAGATAAGCTGATTGTTGCGACCAACTCCAATGACGCCTTCGCACAGTATTTGCTGAGCTCTAGGCTCAACGCAGGTGATGTCTTTCAAACAATAAGCCCAAGCATGGATATCCAAGTGCCATCTAACTTGGAGCGGCTTTTGTGGGAAGTCTCAGGCAAAGATTCTGAGGAAATGGCCGCAGCGTTCTCCGAGTTCAAAGAAAGCGGAGCCGTTACTCTTCCGCAAAATTACGCCCAGAGAGTTTCCGATGAGTTTTCCTCTCACGTAGTGAGCGATGCTGAGACACTTGAAACTATTGCAGTTATGTACAAAGAACATGGCATATTAGTGGATCCGCATACAGCAATTGGAGTTAGAGCCGCCCAGCTTCACCAGGGAGAGAAACCTATCTTGGTTTGTGAAACTGCAGCGCCAGGTAAATTCTTGGACGCAATGGAACAAGCTCTAGGGAATCGTTTCGACCTTCCGGAAGAACTGGCGATGTTGTTGGCTAAGCCGGAGATTTTTGAAGTTGTTGAACCGAATCTCGATGCTGTTACCATGAAGATGCAAGAGACACTGCGATAAGAGCTGTTCTTGGGCGTAGCTACTGGCTGTGCTAAGTGTCAAAATTCAAGGAAGAATCATGAGTGACGATTTGATTGCCGATCCATCGGGTTTAGAGAAGAAGGATAAGTCTCAACTAGCTGCAATCGTACAGGCCCTTGGTGGTCAGGCGAAAGCAAAGGACACTAAAGCCGACCTCATAAAAGAGATCGAACGACTTTCCGCCCAAGAGCTCGACGAAGAAGAGGATACAGACGAGGAGTCTTCAGAGCCTGAAGAGCAAGAGGTAGCAGAGCAACCTGAAGAGGGTAATGCTCGCTCCCGACGCAAAGGGCGAAGTCGAACTAGCAGAGCCGAAGCCGGAAACGATCCAGTCTCTGATGATCTCCAGAATGTTGACGGGTTCTTAGATCTGCGTGACGAAGGTTACGGGTTTCTTCGGGTGAACGGATTCTTGCCAAGCAAGCACGATGTCTATGTTTCTGTGAAACAAGTTCGCTCTCTAGAGCTCCGAAAGGGCGACCACCTAGCTGGTAAAGCTACGCCGGCACATCGCAACGAGAAGAACCCAAGCTTTGCTTCCATAGATGTTGTGAACGGTTCATTGCCAGACGATGCTATGAAAAGGCCTCTGTTTGAGGAACTAACATCGGGTTACCCAACACAGCAAATTCGACTTGAGTCAGATGACAACAATCCATTCAATCGTGTAGTGGATTTAGTAGCACCAATTGGGAAAGGGCAACGCTGCTTCTTGTCTGGACCCAGCCGCTCCGGTCGAACCGAAGCTGTCGCCGGAATCGCCAAAGCCGTAGAGCAGAATTATTCAGAGATGAGTGTGCTTATTCTGTCAATCGATTCACGACCCGAAGAAGTCAACTACCTTCGTGGTGAGTTGAATGCCGGCGAAGTGATTGCTTCCACTTTTGATCGTCCGGCAGAGGAACATATTGCTACTGCAGAACTCACACTCGAGCGCTCGAAAAGAATGGCAGAAAAGGGTGAGGATGTCTTTATTGTGATTGACAGCCTCACTCAGCTAGCGAAAGCCTACATCTCGAGCTTCATTCAGAGTACTCGCTCTTCAGCTGCCAATATAGAACTGCCGGCCCTAGCCCCAGTTAAAGCTCTGCTTGGCGGAGCGGCTAATCTCGAAGAGGCTGGTTCGGTCACTGTGGTAGCAGTCGTGAACGATTCAGTACTAGATAGTAGCTATCTGGATGCGATCATTTATTCAGAGCTGCGCTCGACCGCCAATTCTGAGATCGTCTTGACTGATGTGATGGGTGGAGAACCAGTGGTCGATATTACGGCTTCTGGAACAGCTATGGAGCAGCTGATGTTGGATGAGTCTGTAGTTGTTGATCTTCTTAACATGCGAAAGATCGTCGCTGAAGCAGATCAAAGTACACATGGCAATGGGCCATTGGCTATCGAGCAGCTAACAGAGCTACTTGCTGGTCCGAAGTCAAATTCAGAGATTTTGACACAAATCGTAAAACAAGGTTCTCTTCCTAAGTAATTTTTGGCACACTAGTTAAGTTATGAAACAGGACATTCACCCAGATTACCGTCCAGTAGTATTCCTGGACGCAGAAGCAGACTTTAAGATTCTTACCAAGTCAACAGTACAGACCTCTGAGACTATTGAGTGGGAAGACGGCAACACCTACCCTCTTTATAAGGTGGAGATTTCCTCAGCTTCCCATCCCTTCTACACAGGAACGATGAAGATCATTGACTCTGCTGGTCGTGTAGAGCGATTTGAGAAGCGTTACGGTCGTCGCCGTCGCAAAGCTACAGGCGAAGAAACAGAGACAACCGAGTAGCTAGTGAGTTGTGGGACGCACCATGAGCGTAACACCTGATCTTCTTCCCTCGCTAGTCAAAGCCAGGTTTGGCTTGTGCCTAGAAACTGACCTGAACCTCGCTGCTGGTACTGCCAGTGGGCGAGGTTTTTTCTGTGTTCAAGAAGGGCTCAGTTTCGGTCATGCCTTGCTATGGGCATCTAAACAAAAACTTGAAACCCTGACTCTGCTAGCAGTCGATCCCGAAGTAGCTGCAAGTATCACAAGACTCGCAACCGCTTATTCAAGTGAGGAGCTTTGCATCGAATCATTTCTTTTGCTAGGCGGAGAGTTCCAGGAAGTCGCTCCTTCAGGCGCGCCTACACCTCCAGCTGCGCCTCAACATTTGCTCGATGAGGCAACTGGCTTAGCTCAGAGTATAGATTGCGATGTAGTCAGTCAACGCTCAAAACAATGGGGTGAATATGCATCGATCACTTGCTATGGCTTGGAGATTGCCAGGGTGGTTGATCATGAAGGCTCGGCTGTCACCGAGATCGGGGTTGGGCAAGCTGACAGAGAAATTAATGCTTTAACGCAAGTGGCCTCGATCCAAGAGCGTATCTCGTTAGTGGCTGACAAGGTTTCCACAGTTAGACATCGTGAACGGAATGCACAACACCCACTAGCTCAGCTTGATCGGGCCGGTTACTTAAGGTCGCTAGCGTCCGAAGAGCTTGTCGATTTGCCAAATCTGATTTCTGATGACCAATTCTCGGCAAACCCTAGAGTGGGGTTGAATCCAGAAAAGAAATCACTTTGGGTGTTTGCAGCAAATGAGTACGCACCGGTATTTCAAGTAGTAGCTGATTGGCTTGAGATCATGGCTGCTTCTCCCATCGACAAGGTCTACATTGCAGTGCCGGAAGCGGATTCTAAGTATCTAGACTTCGCAGCAGTATCCTTCCTTGGTGTTGAAACAGCTATCGAGAGCTTGAATTAACTCAGTTACGTCGATCGGTACCGTCCCCGGCGGCGCTACCCTTAACCAGGTGCTTGAACAGTTCGACAACTTTATTGCAGAACATCAAGAGCTTGAAGCTCGCATGTCTGACCCAACAATTGTTGCTGACAATGCAAAGTTCGTTGAGCTAACTCGGCGATACGCTGATTTGAGCGAAATTATTAGGGTTGGTTCAAAGCTCAAAGAGCGTAGCGAAGACATCGATGCTTTAGGGGATTTAATATCCGAAGTTTCTGGTCAAGAAGCCGAAGAATTACGAGTTGAACAACAGGAAGCTAAGGCAGAGGTCGAAACGCTCGAGTCTGAATACAAACTATTGCTGCTTCCAAAAGATCCAAATGATGGCCGAAATGTGATTGTCGAAGTCCGAGGTGCTGAGGGTGGTGAGGAAGCTAACCTATTCGCCCGAGACTTAGTAGAGATGTATCGGGCTTATGCATCAACCCAAGGTTGGAAGTTCGAGTTACTAAGCGTCTCTGAATCTGACATGGGCGGCTACACAGATGCAAGTTTCCAACTTTCAGGAGACAGCGTCTGGGTTCGGATGAAGTTTGAAGCGGGCCCTCACCGCGTGCAGCGAGTGCCAGTTACCGAGTCGCAAGGGCGAGTCCATACGTCCTCGGCAACAGTTACGGTTGTGCCCGAAGCCGAAGAAGTAGAGCTAGAAATTTCTCAGAATGACCTCCGATATGACACTTACAGAGCTTCTGGTGCGGGTGGTCAGCACGTTAACAAAACAGATTCCGCAGTCCGGCTCACTCACTTGCCTACAGGGTTAGTAGTGGCTATGCAAGACGAAAAAAGCCAGCTTCAGAACAAAGAGCGTGCGCTGAAGGTACTCAGGTCTCGACTGCTGGCCCACCAGAAAGAACAAGCGGCGGCTGAGGCATCTGCGGCTCGCCGAGATCAGACTGGGGGAGGCGGAAGATCTGAAAAGATCCGAACTTACAACTTCAAAGAAAACCGTGTCACTGAGCATCGTTTGGGTTTGACCCTCTACAAGTTAGATCGTGTTTTAGCTGGTGATCTGGACGAGATCAGCGACGCCTTGGTTCAAAATGAACGTGCTGAACAGCTGCAAGTAGCCGAATCTCAATGACCTGGGATGATCTCCTATCTGAGACTGTTGAACAACTCGTAGCATTTGGAGTCGGCAATCCCACTTTTGAAGCGGCTCAGATGATGGCTTCAGTCTCTGGCTATCCCGCAAGTCAGTTTGCAGAGATCGCCGAAGCTCCGGTCACGCAGAGGGCGGTTGCCAAGTTGGATGCAATGATGAAAAGGCGTAGCAACGGGGAGCCGCTGCAATATGTTTTGGGTGAATGGAGCTTTAGGCACATTGATTTGATGGTGGACGAGCGGGTTCTTATTCCTCGTCCTGAGACTGAAATGCTGGTAGAGGTGTCGCTTGCAGCAGTGGCTGAACTGAAATCACCCAAGGTTCTGGACCTTGGGTGTGGTTCAGGTGCTATTGGACTTTCGATTGCATACGAAAGAGGAGATGCTGAGGTCACCATGACCGATATCAGCCCAGATGCCTTAGCTGTTGCCTCGGCTAACCTAGCCGGTTTAGGAATGGCCGGAAGTAATGTCGAGATAAGGCAAGGTGAGTGGTTTGCAGCGCTTCGGGAAGAAACTAGACACACTTTTGACTTGATTGTTTCCAATCCTCCGTACGTTGGGGCGACTGATGAGCTGGAAGATTCCGTGCTTGAATGGGAACCCCACGCTGCCTTGTTCGCCGAGAACAAAGGACTGGCCGACCTGGAATTGATACTAGGGCAGGCACCTCTCTGGTTGAGTTCGCAAGGCATACTCACGTTAGAAATGGCACCGTGGCAGGTTGAACATCTACTCGCTAAAGCACGAGATAATTTCGACTCAGTAGAAAGCTTTGTTGATCTAGCTGGCAATGACCGTGGGATTGTTTGTAGAGTATCTAGTGAATGAGACCTCAACTCGGCTCTTACCTACTCATAGCTCTGATAGCTGCTCTAGTAACTTACGTTTGTGTGCCCTTCTTTTTGAAGAAGGGTAAGCAACTAGGCATTTCAAGTGTTACTGATAGCTTTGCTGACCGTAAGCAGCAAGACACGCCCTTGCTTGGTGGACTTGCTATGTTCGTTGGCTTTGCAGTGGCCTTTGCCGTTGCTGCGCTTTCGGGGCTATTTGATGTAATTTTCATCAGCTCGGGAAGCGGTTTGACTTGGTCGAGTCTGGGAGAGCCGGCTGCTGTGCTGCTGGCTGCGTTGATAGCCACGTGCGTAGGGTTTATTGACGACTACAAAGATATCTCGGCGCCAGCCAAGACGGCTGGGATCGCGCTTGTGGGAGTGGTGCTTGTGTTGGGTGGCATCAACATAATTTGGTTTCGAATACCTTTCCTGGATGTGTTCGTCGTGGACTATGACTTTACATTTCTTCTCACAATCATTTGGGTGCTGGGGATGTCGAATGCCATTAACTTCATAGATGGGCTGGACGGTTTAGCGGCCGGAATTTTGACAATCGGCTCGTTGACTTTCCTGTTGTACGGGTTTCGACTTGGCGAAGTAGATCTTCTGGAGCCCAATAATATAGGTCCGCTCATTGCAGCTTTAGTCTTTGGGATTTGTGTTGGTTTTCTGCCGTGGAACTTTCATCCAGCGAAAATCTTCATGGGGGACTCAGGAAGTTTGCTTTTAGGGGCGTTAATGGCAGCCTCGACAATGGCGGTTGGGGGGAGAACCCCAGATCCGTTTAGTGGGCAGACATTCTTTTTCTACGCTCCGTTAATCATTCCGCTGGTCATATTAGGCGTGCCAATTGTTGACACAGCATTTGCGATCATCCGTAGAGGCATTAGAGGTCAGGGCTTCTCAACAGCAGACAAAGATCATCTACATCATCGTTTAATGCGGCTTGGTCACGGCCATCGCAGAAGTGTGGCCATTTTATGGGCCTGGACCGCATTGTTGTCAGCGATAGTGCTGTATCCAACATATAACGAGGGTCAGGGCGACGCTATAGTGCCGATCGGAGTCGCATTGCTGGGCGGCATGCTTTATTTGGGCCTCCTAGTGTTCACATTTAGACCTGGACCAGCAGAAAAAGTTACCGAATCTGGCGTGCGAGAGAAGACATCTGAGAGGGTTAAAACTTCCACCTAAAGTTGACGTGTCTTGGTAGGCTGTAAACGTGTCTGGCAACCTCAGCAGAGATTTGGCAAGTACCTCCAAGACCGGCGATGGGGGAGGCATTGAGCTGGCGTTGGCTGGCGCTTTCTTTGGCTTCGTCGGGTATATGTTGGATCGACAATTTGGCACGCTTCCGGTGTTTCTTCTGGTTGGGTTCCTGTTTGGGTTTATTGGTAGTTCGATTTCGTTTTATTATCGATACAAAGCCCAAATGGCCAAATACGATGATCCCGAAGATGGTGGCATCTGATGGTTCTGTCGCCTGTGGTCGAACTTGCTCAAGATTTAGCAAGGCGAGCCCTTTTCCTTGCGCCAATACCCGTTGTCGGAGCCTATCTTGTGGCTGGTTTTGACGCTGGACTGTCCGTTTTGCTGGGAATTGCAATTTCGGTGGCGAACTTTATGCTTTCGGCATATATTTTGACTTGGGCGTCAAAGCAGTCCACTGCGATGATAGCCTCTACCTCGGTAAGTGGATACTTTATCCGAGTCTCATTAATAGCTGCGGCCGTTTGGTTGTTGATTGATGTGGAATCGGTTAGTTTAATCTGGCTTACTTTAACCCTAGTAATTTCTCACTTGGGTCTATTGCTGTTGGAACTGCCTCATGTTTCGACAACGATTGCTCACCCAGGTCTTAAACCCAAGGCCGCAGACCGCAAACCTGCAGCCGGTTATTCAAAGGAGCTTCTCTAGTGCTCGCACTCGAGTTCCCAACGATCGACAACTTAGTAAAATGGCCAGCGTATTTTGGCGAAGACACCTGGTACGCCTTTAACAAGATTGGCGTGATCAGCGTTCTTGCTTTTCTTCTGCCGACGCTGCTGTTCTTACTTGCTAAAAAAGAGCTGGTGCCTGCTACAACACAAAACATTGTCGAAGGCATTGTGGGCTTCGTTGATACGCAGATAATCGAGCCAACTATGGGCGCTGCGGGCCGTCGTTACCTGCCTTTCCTGCTGACATTGTTTCTCTTTGTCTTCATGAACAACATTTTCGAGATCATCCCAACCTTCCAGATGCCCGGAACAGCCCGGATTGCTACTCCGATGTTTCTCGCATTGGTTGTGTGGGCTACCTACATTATTGTTGGGCTTAAGCATAACGGCCTTGAATATCTCAAGGCCTCATTGTTCCCGTCAGGCGTGCCCTGGTACATGTACATCATTGTTAGCCCAATCGAGTTCATCTCAACCTTTATTCTTCGCCCCTTCAGCTTGACAATTCGTCTTTTCGCAAACATGTTGGCAGGACACATTCTGCTAGTCACCTTCGGGGTGCTTTCCATAGCCATGTTTGAGCTGTTTATTCCCGCATCGGTTCTGCCGTTCAGCGTGTTGGTCTTGTTGACAGGCTTTGAGGGTATGGTGTCATTCCTTCAGGCATTCATCTTTACACTACTAACCGCTATTTATTTAGATTCGTCACTAAACGTACATCACTAAGAGGTCTTTAAAACGCTCTCAAACGGGGGCAATCATAAGGAGAACAAAAAACAAATGAGCAACACACTTGAATTAGCTAACCAGGCGTTCATGTTTCTTCAGGAAGCTGAAGCAACAGAGACCGTAATCACCGCAGCTGATCGCAAAGCAGAGGCAGCAGCAGCAGATGCTGGTCTTGCGTATGCAATTGCGACTCTCGGGCCAGGTCTGGGTATTGGTTACCTTGTAGGACAAGCAGTACAAGCAATGGCACGTCAGCCAGAAGCAGCTGGTCGAGTTCAGACCACCATGTTCATCGGCGTGGCTTTCGTTGAAGCTCTTGCGATTATTGGTTTCGTAGTCTTCATCCTCCTCAAGTTCGTATAGGGGTAAGCATCAATGCTGTTGTTATTGGCAGATCCAGTTGAAGAGACTGAAGCAATAAACCCTGTTGTCCCCGACCTCGGAGAGATGTTTTGGGGCGCAACAATGTTTATTCTTTTGTACCTGATGGTTCGCTATGTGCTGCTTCCTCCGGTCACCAAGGTGATGGACGAGCGCTCCGAGCGAATAAAGGGTGACAAAGATGCTGCCGAAGCTGCTAGACAGGCGGTGGCCGGCCTTGCAAACGATAGGCAAGATCAGCTAGCCGATGTTAAAGCAGAGGCCGCAGCGATGATGGAGCAAGCGCGAACCGAAGCCGAGGCTGAAAGGGCGTCTATCCTAAGCCAAGCCGAAAGAGAAGTGCTAACCATTAAGGACGCTACTCGAGCTGAAATCGAGGGTGAACGCTCTCAGGTGATTCGCTCGTTACGCCCGGAGGTTGTCAAACTCTCTGTGGCAGCCGCCCGTAAAGTTCTCGATCGAGATATCGACCCAAACAAGGCTAAGCCAGTCTTGGAGTCGCACCTCGAAGGTCTAAGTTAGGAAATCAATAGCAATGTTTGATCTGATACTCGCAGGAAAGCCAAACGGAGTACAACTCGCTGGCGACATCCTTGAGGTTTACTGGGGTTCCGCAGCATTCTTCGTGCTGGTGGCTCTCTTCCTATGGAAGGGTCTTCCTAGCCTTAAGGCTTCACTAAAGAAGCGTACTGAATCGATCCGTAGCGAGCTGCAAGATGCTCACGATGAGCGACTTGCAGCCGAGCAAGCGCTAGAGGCCGGAAACTCTGTCCTCCCAGATTTGGGTCAAGAGCGTTCACGTATCCGCAAGGAAGCAGTTGAATCCTCAGCCAAGCTAAAAGCAGATCTCATCGAGCGTGCTCATGCAGACGCAGCGGCTCTCGTTGAGAAAGGCAAGTCAGATTGTCTAGCAATGAGGCGTCAGGCAATGGCTGATATCGAAGCAGAGATTGCTCAAGTGACAAAACAGACTACAGAAGCAGTAGTTCTAAATGACATTGATGCAGCGGCTCAGACTGATCTCATCGAAAGCTATATCCAGAAAGTAGGGCAGCTCGTATGACATCGTTAGCACAGTCGTACGCGAAGGCTTTGCAAATCGTAGCCGGAGCCGAAGGTTCCTACGACAAGACCAAAGAAGAGATGCTCGCCATTAGCGAACTACTCCGCACTAACACTGAGCTGCGCTCTGCAGTGACAGATCGCCTAGTTCCTTCCGCATCTAGATTTCAGCTCATTTCAGATGCACTTGGAGGAAAGGTTTCGGACCTCACAAACACTCTTGTTGCCATGATCGCCGGCGCAGGCCGCGGCGGCAACTTCGAGGACATCGTTGCGGCGTTTGTTTCAGGTCAAGTTGGTGGAACACAGATTGCTACCGTGCGAAGCGCTGTTGCACTAAGCGAGGACCAGAAGGCTCGATTGGCTCAACAGCTTAAGTCTTCAATCGGATCCGAAGTTCAAATACAGAACATCGTTGATCCAGATGTTGTCGGTGGTTTGGTAACCACGATTGGCGATCGCGTCATTGATGGCACAGTTCGTACCCGTCTTGAGCGCATGAAAAGCTCAATCTAGTCCCTGTAAGTAATTAGGAATAAAAGTTATGACAATTGCATTCGATCCCCAGCAAATAGCAGATTCACTGAAAAACAACCTCGCTTCTTTCGACGCTGACGTGAAGGGCAGAACGGTAGGACGAGTTGTTGAAATCGGCGATGGTATTGCTCGCGTGAGCGGACTACCCAACGCATCGGTCAATGAGATGC
Organism: Acidimicrobiales bacterium; assembly: GCA_020628305.1. Classification (GTDB taxonomy): domain Bacteria; phylum Actinomycetota; class Acidimicrobiia; order Acidimicrobiales; family SZUA-35; genus JAHDDW01. The sequence continues at coordinate 38,587 of JAHDFH010000008.1, forward strand.
TCAAGTTCGAAAACGGCAATGTGGGCCTAGCCCTCAACCTTGACGAAGACACAATCGGCGCTGTAATTCTGGGCGATATGGATGGCATTAGTGAGGGCCAGGCTGTTGAGTCCACCGGTGAGATCCTCTCGGTCCCAGTTGGTGATGGTCTGATCGGCCGGGTTGTCAACACTCTTGGCGAACCTGTAGACGGCAAAGGTCCTTTGACCAACGTTCAAGATCGTCGAATGGAGATTCAAGCTCCAGGCATAACCGGGCGTCAGCCAGTACACGAGCCAGTTCAAACAGGTATCAAGTCTGTAGATTCTCTGATCCCAATTGGTCGTGGCCAGCGAGAGCTAATTATTGGTGACCGTAAGACCGGTAAGACCACCATCGCAATCGACACTATTCTCGCTCAAAAGGGCCTTGGAGTTAAGTGTATTTATGTAGCGATTGGCCAGAAAGGCTCTACTGTAGCTCAGACTGTGGCAACGCTTGAACAGCACGGTGCAATGGAATACACAGCCATTGTTACAGCGCCTGCGTCTGACCCGGCTCCATACAAGTATCTTGCACCATACGCAGGTTGCGCTATTGGCCAGCACTGGATGGAAAACTCAGAGCATGCTCTGGTCATCTACGATGATCTCTCTAAGCAGGCCGAAGCCTACCGACAAGTTTCTTTGTTGCTTCGTCGTCCACCAGGCCGTGAAGCTTACCCGGGTGATGTCTTTTACCTCCACTCTCGTTTGTTGGAGCGAGCCGCCAAACTTTCTGATGAGCTGGGAGCGGGCTCACTTACCGCTCTTCCAATCATTGAAACTAAAGCTGGCGACGTGTCGGCTTACATCCCAACCAACGTGATCTCGATTACGGACGGGCAGATTTATCTTCAGGATGATCTTTTCAAGTCGGGCGTGCGCCCTGCTGTAGACGTGGGAATCAGTGTTTCTCGTGTTGGTTCAGCGGCCCAGGTAAAGGCAATGAAGAAAGCAGTGGGAACGCTGAAGTCAGATCTTCAGCAGTTCCGAGATCTAGCCGCTTTCGCAGCTTTCGGTTCTGACTTGGATGCTGTTTCTCAGGCACAGTTGGATCGTGGCTATCGATTGACAGAGCTCCTGAAGCAGGGAATCAACGCTCCAGTTCCGGTTGAGAATCAGGTTGTGATTCTTTATGCAGGCACCAGAGGTTACCTGGATGACATTGCAATTGAGGACGTATCTCGTTACGAGTCAGAGATCCTTGAATGGTTTGCAAGCCGCCACTCAGACATCCTTTCATCAATCAAGAACGATGGTGTCGTTCCGGATGACGAGGCGCTAATTGCCGCAATTGCCGTATTCACCGAACAGTTTGTGCCGACAGAAGGGCCGGCTGCTTCTGAGCCAGAGGCCGAAGCGCAGGCATCGGCAGAATCAAAGATGGTAGACGCAGATAATACTCTGCCCGAAGAAGATGTATCGAGAGGCTAGTAGCTAAATGCCAGGTGGTGCTGAACGGGTCCTACGACGCCGTATAAATAGTGTTAAAAACACTAAGAAGATCACAAGGGCTATGGAGCTTATTGCTGCTACCCGCGTGGCCAGAGCTCAGCAGCGTTCTCGTAGTGCTCGCCCATATGCTCAGCAGCTTACAGGTGTTATCGAGGACCTAGCCGCTGGAGGAGCTGATGTTGAGCATCCGCTGTTGCGCCAAGTTGAGAACCCGACAAGTGTTGCGTTCATCGTATGTGCAGGCGATCGTGGTTTAGCTGGACCATACAATGCTTCTATTCTGCGCTCGGCAGAGTCGGAAATTCAGGCGCTTAGAAGTAACGGCGGGGACTACAAGCTGATCTGTATTGGCAAGAAGGTTGCTGATTACTTTAGGTTCCGTAGCTATCAGATAACTGCGGACTTTGCTGGCTTTAGTGACAACCCAAGCTACGACAACGCTCGTGAGATCGCTCGGATAATCCGCAAGATGTTTGATGCTGGCGAAGTGGATCAGGTCGAGCTCATCTACACAGAGTTTGTAAGCCTTGGTACTCAAAAGCCTGTGGTGCGTCGGTTCTTGCCGCTTGAGTCAACCGAAGTCATTGCATCACAAGGTGGGGGCGAAGCTTCTGACCTAGCACTTTACGATTTTGAACCAAGCCCGGAAGGGGTCCTCGAAGATCTCCTCCCACGCTATGTGGAGGCTCGTCTCTTCGCAGCCCTCCTCGACGCTGCTGCGTCTGAGCACGCCAACCGTCAGCGCGCCATGAAAGCAGCCACCGATAATGCTGAGGATTTGATAGGAAAGCTATCCCGTGACATGAACCGTGCCCGTCAGGAATCCATCACTACCGAGATCATGGAAATCGTTGGCGGTGCAGAGGCCTTGGGCGCTGATAAGACAATAAAGTTCCAAGATTTAGATTTGATTAATTAGGTTTGTAACCCCTGAGATATTAGGAAAACAATGACAGTAACAGAAACAACAACAAAGCTAGAAAACGGCAGAATCGTAGCCATCGCTGGACCGGTAGTGGATATCGAATTCCCTGCTGGTTCTTTGCCAGAGATCAACAACGCTGTTGAGTTCGAGGTAACCCTAGGGGGCGAGACTGAGACAATCATGGCTGAGGTTGCTCAGCAGCTTGGTGATGGTCGTGTTCGTGCCGTGGCGCTTAAGCCAACCGATGGTCTTAAACGTGGGGCCGAGGTTAAGAACCTTGGACATGGTATTCAGGTTCCTGTTGGGGATGTCACCTTGGGTCATATTTGGAATGTGATTGGCGAGCCTCTTGACGTTCCAGCTGACCAGCTCGATATCTCAACAACTTGGGGCATTCATCGTGAAGCACCAGCCTTTGACACATTGGAACCAACGAAGCAGGTGCTGGAAACTGGAATCAAGGTTATTGACCTGCTGACTCCTTACCTTCAGGGTGGGAAGATCGGTTTGTTCGGTGGTGCTGGTGTAGGCAAGACCGTACTTATCCAGGAAATGATTACCCGTGTGGCTTCAAACCATGGTGGTGTATCCGTATTCGCCGGTGTGGGTGAACGAACCCGTGAAGGAACTGACCTGTTCATTGAAATGGGTGAAACTATGATGGGCGATGGTCAGACCTCAGTGCTTTCTAAAGCTGCCCTATGTTTCGGTCAGATGGATGAGCCTCCTGGGGTTCGCCTCCGAGTTGCCCTGTCAGCGTTGACTATGGCGGAGTATTTCCGTGACGAACAGAGCCAGGACGTACTGTTGTTCATTGACAACATCTTCCGGTTCGTGCAGGCCGGATCTGAAGTATCAACCTTGCTTGGCCGTATGCCTGCAGCGGTAGGTTATCAGCCGACACTTGCCGACGAAATGGGCACACTACAGGAACGTATTACCTCAACCGGTGGCAAGTCGATTACGTCTCCCCAGGCCGTTTATGTACCTGCCGACGACTACACAGACCCTGCACCATTCACTACCTTTACTCACTTGGATGCAACAACTGAGTTGAGCCGTGAGATCGCAGCTCTTGGTATTTATCCTGCTGTTGATCCGCTGTCTTCGACATCCACTGTTCTATCACCTGAAGTTGTTGGCAGCCGTCACTACAATGTGGCTCGCCAGGTTCAGGAGATCTTGCAGCGATATAAAGAGCTTCAGGACATCATTGCGATTCTAGGTTTAGATGAGTTGAGCGAAGAAGACAGAATCACTGTCAACAGAGCTCGTAAAGTGCAGAGGTTCCTGTCTCAGCCAATGTTCGTAGCTCAGGTGTTTACCGGTCTTCCTGGTATCTTTACTTCAGTTGAGGACACAATCGACTCTTTTGAGCAGCTCGTAACTGGTGAACTTGATGACCTGCCAGAGCAGGCGTTCCTAAACGTTGGAGGCGCCGATGACGCTCGTGAGAAGGCTGAGAAGCTTAAGGCTGAGGCTGGAGCGTAATGGCAGAGTCCGAGCAAACCCAGCTCCTACAGGTTGAGTTCGTATCACCTGAGGAGGTACTGTACTCAGGTATGGCTGACACGGTTGTGGCTCGTACACGTGGTGGGGGCGATATCGCCTTCTTGTATGGACACGAGCCATTTATCGGCAGTCTGATCACTTCTGAGGTCAAAGTTTTTGAAGTCGATGACGCTCGAGTGGAGAAGTCCTTCGTTGTCCGGGGTGGCTTTGTATCGGTCAATGGTGAAAAGGTGACAGTTCTTTCTGATGCAGCGATTGCTTCAGAAGATATTGATGTCGCTGCTGCGAAGGCCGAGCTTGAAGAAGCCGAAGCTGGGCTCCAGAAAGATCCTGAGAGCTCATACCTGCAAGCTGACAAGAAGTGGGCTGAAGTTCGTCTAATTGCTGCGGGTGAGCTAACAATCTAAGCCACGGTCGAATAGGACCGTCCCCACCGTACTGTGGTAGTGTTTGTCAATGGCAGCTAACCACGTTCAACCAGACCGCAACATAGCTTTGGAGCTTGTTCGCACCACTGAGGCAGCTGCGATTGCTGCAGCCCGCCACATGGGCAGAGGCGACAAGATCAAGGCTGATCAAGCTGCGGTTGATGCAATGCGTCACATGCTTTCCGGTGTTGAGATGGATGGCCTGGTGATTATCGGAGAAGGCGAAAAAGACGAAGCTCCCATGCTATTTAACGGGGAGTTTGTCGGAAATGGAGAACCGCCGCACACCGATGTTGCGGTCGATCCGATTGACGGCACTACTCTGACCGCCCAAGGACAAGCGGGTGCGATAGCAGTGATTGCTGTTGCAGACAGGGGGTCTATGTTCGACCCTGGACCTTGCTTCTACATGGAGAAGTTGGCAGTAGGGCCAGCGGGAGTCGGTGTCGTTAGCTTGGACAACTCAGTCCAACAAAATGTTAAAGATTTAGCGCAATCAATGGGTAAGCCAGCAAGCGAAATAACAGCTGTCGTGTTGGATCGCCCAAGACATGAAGAACTCATCGCCGAGATTCGTTCCACAGGTGCCAGAATCGCGCTCATCAAGGACGGCGATGTCGCAGGCGCTATCGCTACAGCTTGGCCGGAATCAGGTATTGATATTCTGTTCGGGATTGGTGGAACTCCTGAAGCCGTCATAACTGCAGCTGCGTTGAAGAGCATGGGTGGCGATTTGCAAGGGCGCCTTTGGGCAGCCGATGAACTACAAGCAACGCAAGCTAGGGACCAAGGTTATGACCTTGGAAAAGTGCTTGGAATGGATGATCTGATCAACACAGACAACTGCTTCTTCGCCGCAACTGGCATCACCACGGGTGATCTTCTTGAAGGAGTAAAGTTCACTTCGACTGGCATGAGAACACAATCTTTGGTGATGCGATCGAGGTCTGGAACAGTGCGACTCGTTGAAGGCATCCACAGAAAATCAAAATTCGACTCAATTCTCGAAGAATAGCCCTCATTTGGGAATATTCACCCAGAAGATCAGGGTCTTTGTTGAGATACTGCCGCGTTGAGTTTTCATGTATCCTAGAAGTAATGGGCGGAGTAGAATCCCGATTAGGGACGGTTCTGGCGGGCCGGTACAAACTTATTAAAGAAATAGGTGTCGGTGGCATGGCCACTGTCTATTCTGCTGTCGATTCAAACACCGGTGCCAAAGTAGCGGTAAAAATGCTCTCGGACACCTTCGCTAAGGACTCTTCTGCTCTTCGAAGGTTTCGGATTGAGGCTCAAGCTGCTGGGTCCATACGGCACGATAACGTTGTGGCAGTCCACCACTTTGGCGAATCAGATGGTGCTTACTTTATTGTTATGGACCTTATTGAGGGTGTGACGCTCTCTTCGTTGATCAAGAAGGGTCCGCTGAAGGCGGGACAAGTTGCCAAGTTGGGCTCCGATATAGCTGCCGGCCTAGAAGCCATCCACTCGCATGGCATAGTTCACCGAGATATTAAACCCGGCAATGTGATTGTCGATCCACAGGGCAACGCAAAGATCACAGACTTCGGTATCGCACTAGTTGACGAGGATCTTTCTCTCACCAAGGAGGGTTCCGTAGTTGGCACAGCAACCTACTTTGCCCCAGAACAAGCTAAGGGAAGGCGTGGAGACCAAAAAAGCGATCTCTACTCCTTGGGTGTGTTGCTATATCAGATGACGGCGGGCAAGCTTCCATTCACCGGCGCAAGTGCCGTATCTGTTGCGTACAAACACGTTCAAGAAAAGCCGCCAAAATTTGCCGACGAGCTTGAGGTGCCAAACTGGCTAAACAAGACGATCAGGCGCCTTCTATCGAAGAAGCCTCAGGACCGTATTGCAACCGCTGGCACGGTAGCTGCTTTGCTATCTGAGAGAACTGCACCAGCAGCGAATATCATCAAAAGGGCCGAATCAGTGCCCGTTACTGTATCGGCGCCACTGGCTACAGCAGCACCCGTGGTCACCGAAGAGCACGACGTTAGCAAGTTCTTCCTTCCTGAAGAATCGTCTCTGGAGATCATTCCTGACCCTCAGCCAGAGATTATTCTAGATCCTCAGCCGGCTGTAATTGCTGATCCGATGCCTTTCGAAATGTTAGAAGAACCGGTTCAAGCGCCAGCTGTTTTAGAGGGGACTCCATCAGCAATATCTGTCAACATCATTGAAGGTGATAGCCCCGTCAAAGCAGCGAACACTCCCATCGCAATTACAGAACAGCTCGAGCAAGCAAAACCAATTGCCTCTTTGGTAGTTGTTCGAGATGATGGCGAAGAGTTCACACCGTTTCCAGCAATGGATGCTTTCGTAGTTGAAGATGAACGACGTAGGAGGGGCGGGTTCCTCAAGTTTGCAGCGGTTCTAGCATTCTTCCTTGCACTTGGTGGTGCAGGCTTTTTGTTCTTGGATCGTCTTGGCAATGAGTCCCCAGGGTTCGCTGGACCTGAGGAAGGTGTTTCTGTTGCAGAAGACGACGTGTCAACTACTTTAGAGCCGCTTAGCCCCACCACTACCGTTTCACCAGTAGATGATGACCCTGCACCGACAGCTAGTGTTGACAGTACCGAAACTACGCTGGATGAAGCGGTTACAACTACCGATCGTCCCACTCTGACAACAGTTACGATCTTGCCAACAACGACGCTTCGACCAACCACGACTCAACGTCAGACAACTGTTCAAACTGTTCCACCAACGACCATTGTGCCAACAACAACCCCCACAACGCTGGCCACAACTACTTCGACAACCATTACGACGACTACAACCCTTGCTCCAGTGAGTTGGACGGTGGCGCAAGGTGTAAGAGGAAGAACAGGATGTCTGGGTAGCCCTGTCCCTCGATCTTTCGAAGCCGCTATAGGCACAGCCTTCGATCAAATCGGCTCAACTGGGTTTGGCTCAGATCAACTCATTAGCGCAGCGTATAGCCAAGCTGATCTAGTTCTGCCAACAGACCTTTCGTTACAAATCAACACGTTACAGGACTGTGGCTACGAGCAGGATTTGTCAACAGCCATCAACACACCTGGAGCCCTGTTGTATGACGATGAACTGAACGGGCACACAAATGGCGTGGGAATATCCGTCGGAGACGGCATTCGAGCGTTAGTGGTTGACTCCGATGGTGTGGTTAAAGTAGTGGCGTTTCTCGACCTGTCGCAACGGTTTAGTTCTGCTTTCTACACACCTGAGATTGGCTCTGGAGCGATTTCTAGCAACTAGTCTGGGATTACGATTCCGTCGATGTCATCCTCAGCTGGTGGATATTCCAACTCTAGTGACTTGAGTGTTTGGACCATGATTTCGGACATCACTAGATCTCGGTACCACTTGTTGTCACTCGGTACTACGTACCATGGCGCCCTTGCAGTACTGGTTTGTGAGATAGCTTCTTGGAACGCTAGCTGATGTTCGTCCCACAGTTGCCTTTGTTCTAGATCAGCCACTTTGAACTTCCAGTTTTTACTAGGTTCGTCTAGTCGTCGCTGCAGTCTGCGTTTCTGTTCGGTTTTAGAAATGTGGAGAAAAATCTTGACTACGGTGGTGCCTTCGTCGCTGAGCATTCGTTCAAAATCGTTGATGTGTTGATAGCGCTTACGCCACTGCTCCTGCGGCACCAGGTCCAACACTCTGACAGCTAGTACGTCCTCGTAGTGGCTGCGATTGAAGACAACAATCTCACCATCGACTGGAACCTTGTCGTGAGCTCGCCAAAGATAGTCGCGCATGAGTTCTTTGCGGGTCGGGCGCTTGAAAGATTCAACTCTGACACCAGAAGGGTTGAGCCCGCTGAAGACCTTACGAATAGAGCCGTCTTTGCCTCCAGCATCCATTGCTTGGAGTACAACTAAGACCCGGTGTTTTGCTTGGGCCCAGAGAGCTCGTTGCAGTTCAGCGAGTTCGTCATTGAGGGCTTCAAGCCGTTTGGTGGCCTCTTTGCGGTCTTTTGCCTTTTGGAAAGGCATGGCTGAAGAATCAATAGCAGTAAGGTCAATCTTGGTACCTGGTTTGGCTATGAAATTGCTTATTGGGAAAGAACTCATGGCTTCTCAAGACTAGCTTTAACGCTCTCTTGATCGGCTGCATTTTGCGACTGTTTAGAGTTATAGTTGCTTTGCCCAGCACTAAATGGTCGAAAGAGTTGCAAGTTTGGCTAGTTTTAAAAGGTGATCCTCGCCGAGCTTGAAATATGTCATTCGCGGCCTATTGCTCCAACGCGTCGGGTTGGACTTGCAAACCGCAATTTGCCAACACAACCAGCACCTGGTTTAGGTGGAGTTTTGCTAGCAGGGATTGTCGCCAACTCTGTTCATAGGGTTGATCCTGAGGACAGAGAGGCGCTCTTTCAGCTGCTTGAAAACATTCAGCAAGGAGAGGAAATATATCAACCAGCAGTTCGTCATCGCTTCCAAGAGGACCTGGTTGGTCTGACGCTAAGCCGTCAGTTGTTGGTACGCAGAGATACACAGTTCGCTTTTGAACTTGACGATTCGGTTGCTAGACCAGTTCAACTTGTTCTTGGAGCGTTGTACGCAGCTCAACAGATACCTCAACCAGGACGTCTTAAAGTTCTTTCAGGCATGAAGCTAGCTTGGGTTTGGGAAGGACCCTTAGACCAATCATTCATGCACTCAGTGCTTAATAACGAGCGCATCCCAAGTCCTAAACCTGAGGATTTCGCGGTCTGGAGCGATCCAGTAGGGTGGGCACTCGAAACCCTTGCTATGGGAATTGACGAAGATCTTCCCTCTAAGAGAGCTGTTCAGAAGCGATTTAGATTGTTGCTTAGAGAAGCCCATCCGGATCATGGTGCGGTTTCAGAAAATGCCGCAGAAAAAATAAAGCGGCTAACCGACGCCAGAGACATCTTGGTTGCTGCAGTTTAGGTCTATGACGTTGTAGCTGTGATTAGTTCTTGCGCAAAACTTGCGTAGTCCATCCGATGAGATAGTTGTGGTCAGATGATTTCGCAGCGGGTGTATGTGAATTTCATCAAGATTTGCGAGGTTGGAGTCGACCCAAAATTCGACGTTGCCGTGTAAGTCATTGACAAGAGCGAGCGGAGAAACTGATCCCGGTTTGACACCCAACAGCTCGTCGAGCCGCTCAGGTGAAGCAAACGATAATCCTTTGGATCCAAACACCCTAGGTAGTGACTTAAGATCAATGTTGGTGGTGTGGGCAGCTGTGAGAAGGAAGTTACGTTTCTTTTTATCTCGCAGGAGAAGGTTTTTGGTTCGTCCAGCAGGTGAGAGCTCCACATCAAGCTTCTCGGACTCGGCCACAGTAAAGACAGGTTCGTGTTCAATCGTAGTGAACGCTATTTCCCACTCTCTCAGCAGATCTTGGATTTTTTGTGGAGTTTGCTTTTGCACATGAACCCCATGAAACGAGCGATTTTTGTGGGCCGGGTAGGATTTGAACCTACGAAGGCATAAGCCGGCAGATTTACAGTCTGCTCCCATTGGCCGCTCGGGCACCGACCCAGAAGTTCTCAATCTAGCCGACAAATCTTTAGCTTCCACGCTAGCTTTAAGACATGCCAACATTTGACATCGTTTCCGAGCTAGATTTCACTGAAATTCGTAACGCTGTAGATCAGGCGGCTAGAGAAGTAGCCAATCGCTATGATTTCAAAGATACCAATTCTTCAGTGGAGCTAAAAGAAAAAGATATGGTGATCGAGTTTGAAAGTTCGACCACTGACCGAGTTCAAGCCCTACAACAGGTTCTTGAAGAGAAGCTTGTAAAACGGAAAGTTTCGCTGAAGTCACTTGAGTTTGGAGATCCCAAAGACGTAGCTGGCGGACGTAGCAAGGTGGTAGCCACGCTCAAGTCTGGCGTCAGCCAAGACATTGCTAAGAAGATTAACGTAGCGATTAAGGAAATGAAGCTCAAAGGCGTTCAATCCTCGAATCAAGGTGATCAAGTAAGGGTAAGTGGCAAAAAGCGAGACACTTTGCAAGAAGTTATCACCATGCTCAAAGAGCAAGATTTCGACCGTCCACTACAGTTTCAGAACTTTAGGGATTAGGGCCGTTTCCGTTTCCATTGCCGTTTCCATTGCCATTCCCGGGTCCAGCGTTTCCGGTTGTGGTGGGTGTAATGGTCGTTGGAGCGATCGTGCTTGCAGTGGTTGGGGCGCTTGTTTCAACAGTCGTAGCTGTAGTGCCAGGATTTTCGCTGGTAGTGGTTGCTAGTTCGGTTGTGGTCGTGGAGTCCGAACTTGAGGTTGGATTTTCTTCATCATCAGAAGTAGTTGTCTCATCTTCGTCTGCATCCTCAGTAGTAGGTGTTTCTTCGTCATCTACTGTGAAGGTTGTTACCGAGCCTCGAGTGACAGTTGGAGGCAGCGGGTTCGGAACCTGAACCGAGTTGTTCCCAGACAGGATTTCTGCTTCAAGATCCAGCGAATTGTTGAGGGTAGTCAACTCATCGCCGGCTGCTTCGATCTGCCCGAAGTCTTCGGTACCATCCGGCAGGGTCGAGGTGAGGGCATAAATCACAAGACCGACTCCTAAAACCAAACAGCCAATGGCAGCGAACAAACCAATTTTGACCGTGACGCTAGAATCTGGATTAGCTACCGGTCTCTCATCGATCGTGTTGATGGGCCGTGCAGCTGGTTGGTCGTCGTCAATCCAGCGACCAGTCTCTGGCTCCCATTTCAGTGTTTCAGAGTCTATGTCGTTAAAACTAGGTAGGGGAGGAGGCGCATTGGCGTCACCAACCTCAACGATTGGAAACTCAACGGTGGTGTTTATATCATCCTCGAAAGAACTGTGATCCGTGTTTTCGTTGTCCATGTTGAGTATGTAGCCTCGCTAGGTTGTTACCCAGTTTATGGCAATAGTTCAGTTTTTACTAATAGTGACAATGCGTCAAATTCCCTACTCCTACTGCTTTAGCCTTTCTATACTTTGCAGCAATGAAGAAACGATCAATAATTGCGTTGTTAGCTCTTGTCGCTCTGAGTTTGATAGTTCTCGGCGCACTTCTCGCCCTAGCGCAGGATCGGACACAAGGAGCCTCATCTGTTGAAGATCCTGTTGTCCCTGGACTTGGCAATACAGGTTACGACGTTTCACATTACAATTTGACGCTCGCTTGGAATCAGGAAACGAAGTTTCTAGACGCTGTTGCTGAAATTACAATGAATTCCACGCAAGAGCTATCCAGCTTCTACCTGGACCTTGATGGTTTAGAGGTATTGCAAGCCAGTGTCGACGGGGACATCGTTCCCTTTGAACAAACTGGTCGAGAGCTGAAAATCTCGCCCGAATCAGTTATTCGTAATGAAAGCGAGTTTGTCACCAAGGTCGCTTATTCTGGTACGCCCGCAACGGCTGTTGGCATTCATCCGAGCGGCTGGAACATACTGGAGGATTCGATCTACGTCCTTGGAGAGCCACGAGGGGCTTCAACATGGTTTCCGAGTAACGACCATCCAACTGACAAGGCAACAATGACTGTGACAGTTACGGTTCCGCAGGGAGAGACCGTAGCTGCCAACGGTGTACTACAAGGCATTGTGCCAGCTGAGCCAGGCTTCAACACTTGGGTATATGAATCATCTGAACCTCTAGCAACCTACTTAGCGACTCTAGTTATCGGCGACTACGACATCGTAACCGCCACTTCAGGGGCGGGTGTGCCAATCAGAAACGTGTTCCCAGCTGATGCAACTCTAGAACAGCGCTCGATTTTCAACCAGCAGGACGAAATGATGCAAGTATTTGTCGAGCTCTTTGGCCCCTATCCTTTCGAGGTTTACGGGTCGGTTCTGTTAGCTGAAGGTCCACCTGCGGCGCTGGAGACACAGACGCTCTCAGTGTTTGGCCCCGCAGCTACGCAGGAAAAGATTGTTGCCCATGAGCTTGTTCATCAGTGGTATGGCAACAGCGTGACTCTGTCTGAGTTTGAGGACATGTGGCTTAATGAAGGCTTTGCAACTTATGGACAACTCTTGTGGGAAGAGTTCGGAAAAGATGTGTTGATAGAAGATGCAATCAGAACAGAGTTGGGTTCTACTCAGGTAAACCTTACGAATCCCCCGGGTACGCCGGAAACAACAGAATCGGGAATTTTCGCATCGACGGTGTATTTAAGAGGTGCACTGACGCTTCACGCTCTGCGTTTGGAAATTGGGGATCAAACATTTTTTGACTTATTGAAGACTTGGGCTGAAGACAACAAATACAGCAACGTGACGACTGAAGACTTCATTGAGGCCGCTGAAGTAGCATCAGGTAGGGCACTAGATGACCTGTTTCAGACATGGCTCTATGAAGACGGCCTGCCTGACACGCTGGGGGGAATAGACCTGACTAGGCACCAATAAACTGCATGGCGAATATACTGATGCAGGTGGATAGCGAAAAGCAAGATCAGATCAGTCTCGAGTACGATGACCTTCAACCTGGGGTGTCGCAGGATGAGATTGCGGGCGGTGCTCAACGCACAAAACAAGTTGTGGTCGGAGTGTTCTTAGTTATTGCTGGAATTGCTCTTATGCCGCTTCCAGGCCCGGGTTGGGTTGTCACTCTGTATGGATTAAATCTTATCAAGCCAGATAATGCGCTTGTAAGGTTCATCCGTCGGCGCATCCCCGGTATTCCGGAAGACGGATCTGTCCCTAGGCGCTATATCTACATTGGAGCAGTACTAATGATTGCGGGTACTGTTTACTCGATCTTGTATGGTCGCAAAACTTGGGATTGGATATGGGAGTTCTTAACCGGGTTATTCTGATAAATTCTTGATCTGTCTTATCAGTCGATTAGTTGAAGAATCGAAGTTTGGAGAATCTCCAGATTTCAACTCTGGGAGTATTTCTGTGGCTAGTTTTTTGCCTAATTCGACTCCGAACTGATCGAAGGAGTTGATGCCCCAGATAGCTCCCATGACCATTGTTTTATGTTCAT
>JAHDFH010000065.1 GCA_020628305.1 Acidimicrobiales bacterium
CAGCAAGTCGCAGCCCATTTCGTCGACTAGCAGCAACTCTTGGTCAGGCAGCGACGACCGAAGAAACCACAATGTTTCTTGGTTCTCGTTGCCTGGCCTCTATGAACCGAACCCAAAATTTTTTTGAAAGGAATCTCTCTCTATGTATACATCGATCACGAGAAGCAACAGTTGCAACGCCACCGCAACCAACTTAAAACCAACAGCAGCGACGCCCTAGAGAAAGCTACCTCAGCGGCCACCACGACAGATATCGAGGAGTGGCCGAACCGAGAAACCTACCTCGCCGCCTTGCGCCACGTGCAGGACAAGGCGGTTCGGATAGCATTTTTTGGCAGTGAAACCTGAGCCGCGTTGCCCCTCAGGTTCCAACTCGACCTTTCAACCGAGCCGGAAAAGAAAAACGGTGAGCGTTTAGGGTAATGGGCACGCCTGTCTCTTGTTACCCGGGTGGCTTCGTCCAGTAAAGCATCATTCCTTCCCAGTGGTCGGGTCTTTCTCCGGCGTTCACAAGACTCCAGCATCAAAGAACCCGTGCTGGGGAAGCACTGCGTCTTGCATTGCACATTACAACCAGCCGAATCGGATCACGCAGCCCTGGCTAAACCTGCTAGCTGACGTAGTGGACTGTCGGGGTTGATTGGCAGCAAGTCGCAACACATTTCATCGAGTGAACGTTGAGCTAAATTGTGGTAGAGTAGAGCGTCTTTTGGGTTTGATCCTGCCCACATTAAACGAACCTTTCTTGGGCTTTTTTGCTTACGTTTGAGTTAGGTATTTGGCTTTCTTCTTGAACCTCTGCCTGCTACTGTCTGTCGTGTTCTGTAAGAACGCATCATCTTTTAGTAGTTGTTTTACCCGCCGAAATTTACGACCGCAAAGTTTGCCATCTCAGAAGCCTCTGGCCTCTATTTGGCATGCCTAAAAGAAAGCATTGTGCCGACCATTATGTCTATTCGACATGTCAGTGAACACCTACCTTGCTTAAAGCGTCCGAGACTACGTTTAGAAACGAAACGAGTCGGTGTTATCTCAACCGTTTTGGTGGTACTTGCCGCTGCCTTCGCAGCAGTCTCGTATAGTCCGACGACAGCCGCCGCAGAAGAACCGACTGCCTCTTCGTCCTTCACACCGCCGACGTGCAGCACCCGAGAGATGCGAGAGTCTCTTTCTGAGTGCGAAATCAACATTTTTGGCGAGTCGTTCATTCACCCTGACTTATCGTTGAACGATCGTAGCACCTTTGGCTCGTTGCAAGACCTTGTTGCTGCTGCGGCGTTTACTGCGAGTCGATATCAGCTGCTTCCAGACGAGGATACGGCCAACGACAGTAACCTCGACCGCAAGTACGGTGTAGCTATCGGTGGGGAGGAGACAGCTCATCTGGTTTCTCGGCAAGAACAGCTTGCGTACCTGAAGAACTTGGTCAGCGTGTATGGGTCTGGGCGAAGCGACGGAAGAATTGACACAGTCACGTGGAAAAATATTCATAAATCTTTGGGTGAAGGCCGTGAAGTGGGCGGTGATGGCTGGATCTACTATTCTCCCGGCGGTTTGCTGGTACGAGAAAATGTCACGACAGGGGTGACAGAAGTCAGAAGGTCAGTGGACCGTAACCAGTTCATCCAGACAATAAACGAACGAGACCGACGTAACCCATTTAAAAAAATCAAAAACGCAGGCTTAAGACTTGTCGCTTTCAACGATCACCCTTTCTTCCTCCCTGATTGGTACTCCGTTTCCCTCTATCCGAGAGATCCTTTGTGTTCACAAACGATCATTTTCGACGAGGAGTCTTTGTCTCAAGGTTCTGGGGCGACGAAACAACATCTCGTCCGTTTCGATAATTACCGGTACGAAGTGTTTCTGGAGTCGGCAGACGAAAAACATCAGAAAGGGTACCAACCTGAACAGACCGCTGAACAGTGGGAAATTGAAGCTTTCGGCGGTCCTTCTGTTTGGAAATCGCTTCCAACGACAGACCTGGAAGAAACCGAAACTTCTGTAGTGGACTTCGTTGGGTTCTCTGACGATCTAGATCTAGCACAGGAAATTCTAGGTTCGCACGCTGGCGAAGGAACCGGGCCGCAATCAATAACGCCGGTGTCTGCTTCCTTTGAAGCGTCTAATTGTGCAACCCGTTCAGATGTTCTAAACATCCTGGTTGAAACATTTGAGGCAGACCTAGACGAAGCTTCTGACCTTCTAGACACAACCGGTTACCAGAATTTGCTGCGGTTCGCTCCCAGGGACGAGAAATTCCCGATCGATGCTGAAAGGCTCGCCCGTTTAGCGTTGCTAGATCTGGAGACCACTATCCCGATACAAGAAATGATTGACATAGACCTAGAAAGCGACCGTAAACGGTTCACGCTATCTATAGACGAAGACTCACTCGAATTTCTTTACCTGCTGTCTCTGAACACGGCGTTCGAACCCGAAACAGGGCAACCATTAAAGGTGCTTGGATCCAGCGCTGAAATATTTTGGAAAGGATGGAAAGGGTTCCCTGACAGCTTCCCTAAAGAAGAAGAAGAAGGAGGAGGACAAGTTGAGCCGACGCTACGGGACTACATGGCGTTCGTCGTCCCCGCAACTTTCACAGCATACGACAGCGACCTATGGCCCGTCTGGGTCCACGAACCAGCCCTCTTCGACCTCGGCGATGAGAACCGATTTGACATTGTCAACTCGTTTTACCTGCCATCAGGTAACTACACGTTGGAAAGAAACCTCCTTGACCAACGCCAGCTAGCGGTTACACCGGACGGGGTGTTCCTCAAACACGAATCGCTTTCACAAATGATCTCTTTCAAAGATCTGCTTGACGGATGCCCGGAGTCAGAGTCAGAGGCGTTCGAACAAGCAAGCGAAGATTTTTCTGCTGCCGCTGATAGAGAGGAAATCGAGGAAGCAGCCAAAGAAATACCTAACAAGTGTTGGGAAAATGCCTATAAGAAGTACGGCCTATCGACTAACCCGATGCCGACTTTCACAAAAATCGAAGAATCAACGGTTCTTCCAGATGACGAAGACGCTTTAACTAACGTCGTAGAAGTCGGCTACCCGAATGGCACTTCGGAGATCGTGTCGCCTGAACGGGCTGAGGAAATCAAAGCATACTATCTCGATAACGATATTGAGAACGTAGACGATTTTCAATACCCGAACGCTGACTGGGCTAACATCGACAGCGAAGACCTAGCTGAGCTGGAAAGCCTTTTCGAGCAACGCTATCCAGGGCAGACCTGGAGCGGTTTCCTCGTCGATCTCAAAGACGCTAGCTTAACCCCGCGTGGCATTGCTGAGCTGGTCGGGTCGGTGCCTGGTATTGACACTTTCGGCGACGTTGTTTTCTGCTCTTATGATGCCGGTACCTGGATCGGCAAGAAAATCAGTGATCAGGCTGATAACTCTATAACTGATGCTGCTGTGAGCTGCGCGGCGTTAGCGATCCCAGGGGCCTCGGCAGGTGCGGCTAAGACGCTGAAGAGGACTAAGTCCGCCGCTTCAGCATCAGCGACAACAACCGTGCGAAGTCGCGCTTCGCTAAAGATAGCGGCTGATGCTCGGCGTCGGGTAGCAACAAACTTCGACTCCGTAAAAGCCAGACTTTCCCGAACAGGTAAAGCCTCCAGCAGTAAAAAACTCGCTAACAAATACGGTTTGCCGACAAGTCAAACCGACGCTATATTCGACGCCGCGTCCCCTGAAGACCTCGGCCGGATAGATGCTCTTTTCAAAGGAGCGTCCGATGCTAGCGAACGGCAACGAATCGCAGCGAACATGGCAACGAACGCAACAGTCACCAAAGTGCTACTAGGAACCGGAGACCCGAGAGTCCTAGACGTAGCGTTCAAAAACACGAAATTTGTTGACGAGATCAAAACGTTCGACGGGGCGATCAACGACTTCAAACAACAAGGCTTCGACGCTGTCGTCGACGTAGAGGACAGTATCGTCACTGTCGCTAAGCAGCGAGTCGAAATTAACGAACTCGAAGACTGGGCGAGAAAGAAAAACCCCGGCATATTCGACGACCCGCCCGGAGACCCGCCGGTAACGATGGAAGAATACCTCAGCGAGGTACAGAAATGGGGAGACAACAACATGTACTCCGTGCGTGGTGACATCGGTGAGATACAAAACGACCTGTTAATGCTTGAAAACGGGTACGCACCTATACACGCAGAAAGACTTGACGGGTTCGGCCAAAAAATCGGGCAAACCGGCATCGACGGCCTCTACTACAACCCCACCAAACCACCAGGAAACAGATACCTTGTCTCCGACGCGAAGGTAAAGACTCAGAAAGCCAGCGACGCATCCCTCACAACAACAAAAAAAGGGAAACAACTATCAGACGAATGGATGGAAGCCGATGACAATCTACGTATTCGTCGAGCACTTGGAGAACCCAAGAACGCCAGCAACATCGAAAGTCAACAATTCAAAGACCTAGCTGATGACATTGTCGTTGAGGGGTACGATCGAGTTATTTTCAGCACCTCAAACCGGATAGGAGAACCATCACTCGCCAGATACGTCAAGAACGACGGCAACATCGATCGCGGGAACAAATTCCCCTAACATATAATGATGTTAATGGAAATAAGAGATACAAGAAGAAACGCCGAACACTTCAAAGATGTGATCGAATCACTCGAACATCGCATTAAAAGAAATCTTGACCGAATAGATGCAATACCTCCAGGGAGAGTCCCAAGAGTGAAACAGATGATCTGGAACTTTAGGTTCAGCATCGTTCAGTGCCAGTATTGCCTTGGGTTCGTATTGGAAGATTTATCGGATGAGGTCGAAGAATTATTTGTTGAAGCAGGCGGTCTGGACTGGGTAACTAATACAGACTATTCGAACCGTTCGTGGATAGCTTCCCTAGGTCTTATATTTGATATTGATGTCGAGCTATTTGGTAACATTGCATTGTTTTCAGAGACAACACCTCAGGGGAAGCGGCATGCTCTTTTCAGCCGACTTTATGAGCAGAAACATGAGCTTCCACCGCAAGCCCGAGAGCTACAGGTTGACCCTGATGATGAGGGGCTTGTGGCTGTGATTGATTTAGCCGAAGCTGGCAAAACAGGGGAGGCAAGCGAAGCCTTAACTAAGTATGTGCAGCGTTGGTATGTAAAAAACCAGGGAATGGGCTGGTACAACAGCCACGACACCAACAACTACAAAGGGTACTGGGCGTACGAAGCAGCAGCCGTGGCTCGGCAATGGAAAATCGACGACACCGCTATCAAAGATCATCAGTACTATCCGTACGACCTGGCTCACTACCAGCCAGCTGCATAACCAGCTAGGTGTTAGATGATGGCCGGTGTGAAGAGTTCTCTTACCCAGCGGTTTTCTGGCTACCAAGCAAGCCGTTCGATAAGCGTGCCGGTCTTCTAGAGTTCGAACCAGGTAAAACCCCGAAAGCTGTCATAGACCAAGGGTGGTCAGAGCCAGAACGCTCCAGCACCGAAGCAAGAATGCCGGTGCGTCGAGATCATGTATGGGGAGCCACTATAGGTAGCAAAGCGATAACGTTCTCTTTGCTCAACGTCCGTGACTATCAAGCATCTTCTGGTTTTCAGCCAGGATATTCACACCGCAACAGGCAACTCTTGGCTTCGATACTGGTTGGGCAAGGCCATGTTAAAGACCTGGATTCGGTCATCTCCGTCTACGGGAAACACTCAGGTCTACTCGCCGCTCTCTCAATTGAAGGGTTCAATAGGAAACAGTGGTTCGAAAACGCTCCCGAAGGACCCGGAACGGACCTGCTCTACCGGACACCTAAGAACCAGACCGCCAAACTCGACCATGATACGGCCATCAAAATCGGGTTCGGATATTCAAACGCCGGGAAAGCAGAAATAGAACCCGACGGCTACAAAAGATCGATCACAGTGTCTCCTGAAGTTGCGGTGAACCATGACAAACCGACGTCTTACCAAAAGCTATGGGAGACTTATCTGACCCCGTTAGATGGACTCATCAGGTTCGCTTCGAACAGTGACGGAAGATGGATAAGTATCAGCGCAGTAATCGAGGGCCATGGAAGGCCAGTTAACATATTTCGCAAAGAGATCGCATCAATACACAGGTACCCGACTCCCGATGGTCGTCCCGATATCAACTTTCATCTTAACCACCTCAGCGACTGGCATTTTCCCCGAGTCATAAAAACCTGGATGAAGATCTACAGCCGCTACCAACACTCACTCCTATCAGGTTTCCAAGCACTGGGCGAAGATAACATAGCCGAAAAAGGACGGCTATACGCAGTAGCGCTTGAAGGTTTATCGAGCTACTGGGCAGATGATATCAAAAACCGTTTAGCAGAAGAGAAATGGAAAGACCTCAAGAAATCGTTTCGGCAGCTAGTGAAGGACCATGATCTTGACCCAGAGCTAATGGGACGTTTCCGCGACATGATCGACCGGCCCACCCTTGTCGAAAAGCTTGTAGCAGTGTCCAGCGCAGTCGAGGGCTCAACGGTCGATAAGCCTGAAGAATACAACGAAGACCTGTTTAAAATTCTTAAAGACGTCCGGAACGGATTCTCCCACAGTCGAGAAAACCAAGAACCCCCAACCCTCGAAGAAATCCGGATCGCTTCTTACTACGGTGAAAGACTATTCCGAGCCACGTGCCTCACAATGCTCCCAATCAAAAAAGAGAACCGGGAAGCAATCATCCAGCGAATCCTAAGCGGGGAGAACCAGTAAAACCGAACCCCAGTGGAAGCGGTCACAAAACGGTCACAGGATCCCCGCAATCACAGCAAACGAGACAAACGCCGCAACATCAGCGGGACTGTAACTCCAGGTCACAGCGTTCTAGACGGACCACACAACACTAGAAATCTGCATCGGTTCGTTCTTAAACCCCTCGGAAGGTAAAACTTCGAGTGTCTGATTGTTGAGTAGGTGGCAGTTAAAGGTTGGCATGTAAAAGTTCGATGAGGAGGGTATGCCGCACGTCTGAGAGGGAACGATCTTATGAGCAAGCAGGCAACGTCCGAGGATCTAGACTTGTTCATCGACCAGGTTGACCAGCTGATGGGCACCAGGTTGATCAGATCTGGACAACTCAATGCTTCTTTCAAGATTCACGGGGAAACTAACCAGCCAGTTAGGTTTGTCCAGTCGGTACCTGACGAAGACGACTTCCGGTCTTTCTTGTTGGGGTTTAGAAAATTCGTCTTGAAAAAGGAACCGACCTTTGTGAATGGCGTTGCCAATAGTCTTCTCAGACCAGGCGTTTTGAGAGGTGATGAGTTAAGGCAAGTCGTGGATACCGCTAGAAGTTCGTGGCTCTGGACCTGTAAATCAGGTCCTATAAGCTTGATCGTCAACGACGTTACATATGGCCCTGAGGTCGTGCTCGATCTGTATCTAAATGGCCACTACTTCCATGCCGATGAAGAAAAAAGAACGAAACTTGATGGCGTTCCCTCCGTTCTAAGTCGCCACCAGCTAAATACGCTTCTGGTTGAAGGAGTGGAATACGTTGTCGGGTTGCGATGGGTAATTGCCACAGGTCGTTCTCAAGGTGGTCTTTCAATCTGAGGCCAAGAGCCACCGGAAGAGTCAAACTGGCGCGTTCTCGGCAGGAATCGAACTTGCGCTCATAGCTTAGGAAAACCCCTTCTTTATGTGAGAAACCGGTAGTTGTTGCCTGGTTTGGCAAACTCAAATTTCTGATCACAAGATTTAAAAAATCGTGTCGATTGCTGGTCGGGTGTCGAGTTCGGAGATCTGTGTGATCAGGCCTGATGGGACACACAGGTCGTTTGATATTTGCTCAACGGAGATTCCATGCTCGTCCATCAGAGTTAGTGCTTTTTGGAGTACGACTGGGCGTTCTGGCGGCCCTGGGTTGCCGGGTTCTCGTTTTCTCCACGTTGTCCCATCTTCGTGTCGCCTTGTGTTCAACGTTTGGAATGCTCTACGATAGGCGTGTTCAGAAACGAGGTCGAGTGTTCTTCCTCTGTAGATTAAAGAGGCTAGTGAAACCCCCCAGTACTCACGCATCTCGATCAATATTTTCCAATTGATTCGGCGTGGGAACTGCTCCTTGATTTTGTCTGCTGGCATCAGCAAAGCGCTAGCGAACCTGTCAGCCTGTCTCTCGACAACTTTACTTCCGGGTTCCACCTGTTCATGGGCTATCAGGTGGCCGAGTTCATGGGCGGCGCTATGGCGAGATCTGCCTGTGTCTTCTTTATCGTCGTTAAGTAGGACAATTGGTTGCCCTTCCAATACACATGAGAAAGCGTCCACTTTCCTAGAACCGACTGGGAGCCGGACTACAAGGACTCCAGCTGATTCCAGTAGCCGTACAACGTGAGGGATTGGGCCAGACCCTAGCTCAAATATTTTCCTGCACTCAACTGCGAGGTCTTCGATTTCTTCACCAGACGCCATTGTCGGGACGTGGGCGACAGGCAGAGAGGACTGCCTGATATTGACGTGTTTCTTGACGTACTGGTCTAATTCCCAAGCCAAAGAGGCGTGAGCTAACGCCATCTTTCGTTCTTTTTGAGTTGTCGATCTTAAGCTTCTAAAATGAGCTGTGTCTGAACTAGCTAACACCGTTTCACGGCCTAGAAGGAAGAATGTGTGTGGTCTCCCTAGAACGAGGGCTATTTGGGCGAGTACTTGTTTGCTGGGGCTGTTGCTACCGTTCTCGTATTGAGATATTGAAGCGGGTGTGACCCCGATCGAGGATGCGAGCTGTTGCTTGGTCCACCCCATTGCTTCTCGCGCTAAGCAGAGACGCCGACGGTCGAAAAGGGTGGAACGCGAATTGAGAGAAGAGTCCACTAGTCGGTTTGGCCTTTTATTGAAACATCAATTTCAGGCTCTTTGAGCTGGCCGTCTCGTTCCGGTATCGTTGGATCTGGGTTGGTGATCACGGTTACTCCACCCGTGTCTCCATTGTCTAGGTCAATGTCGAATGTGAACGCCCAACAGTATGCGCCGGACGTTGATTTGTAGGCTGCGCCAACGGATAGCTTAGTGAGACCTAATTCTTGGTTGCCTGAATGCACGACGAACCATTCCTTCATATCGAGAGGTTCTGGAATGGTTTCTTGATCATCATCGAGCTGGAGTTGTAGTTGTTCTGCCTGCTGCCCATTTCTGATCAGAATCTCTTGCTTCTTGGTAGAGTCATCTTTGAGGACGTATGAATCTAGAAGGAAATCCTCATCATTGCCGCCCCTGTAAAATTTCAGAGTTGGGCCGGGAGTGTAAAGAGAGAGTGAAGGGGTTGGTTCGTTGGTCGAAACGCCATCGAAATCTCTAAAAACTTCGATCACCTTATTTTTTATGTTTCGATACGTCAGCTGGCCGAAGGTGTAGGAGTCGTCACCAAGGTCTTCGTCATTCCGGTCCGCGTTGATGAGATAGACGTTTGATATTAGCTCTTTGAGAGTAACCCAGAAATCATCTGGATTCTCCAAACCTAGCTTCTCGTTTATCTCTTCAAGGGTCGGTTGATACGGCTGCATTCAACTACTCTAAAGGCAACGCGCTACAAAACCGCGCAAAAGTTAAGCAAAAACGGGTTGTGGGTGACAAAATGTTGGAACATTAAATAACTACGTTGATGCTCCAGCTTGTAGTTCTTGTTCGACTGCTCGGCGTATCCATGATGAGACTGATCGGTCGTCGGCGTCTGCTGCGTTGCGGATTTGTTCGAGGGTGTCTGGCTCAAATCGCACGGGGACGAGTTCAGTCAACCGATTCTTGCGTCGACGGGGTTTGCCTCGTGGTTTCTGGTTTTCCGGTTTGTCGTAGAATTCGTGTTCTTCGTTTCTGTCCATGATCATTTGTCCTTTCGGTATTGGTCGGCTAAATATTTGGATGCGTAGTAACAGCCGATGGGGTCTGCATCGTGTCGGGTTGCCGGAGTTTGGCGGGGCGAGAGCGACCATCAAAACCTTCCCTTCGATTTCTGCGACCATCAGCCAGTGGGCTGGTGGTTTCGCCGGGTAGAAGATCGGATCTGATTGCCAAACCTCAAAAACATCATCCACACCAAGTGGTGGGTGTTTAAACAGGTGGGCTGCTTGCGTGTCGATCTCAAACGGATCTGCCTGATCCAGAAAGTCGATATCAAACAGTTCAACCACAACCCGAATTGTATTACAAACGAATACGAAAGTCAAAAACCAAAGAATCAGGCACGTTGCTCATCTACCTCAAAACCCTAAAAAGGCGTCTTATGTCTGGGTGTGCATAGTGTTCTCTGAGGCCCACCAAATGTGATGTCTCGCGACATCGGAAACCCCTGAAGGGTGCGTCCGATTTGTTGTGTAACCGGCTGGTTTGTTGGGTTTACATGTGGT
>JAHDFH010000009.1:0-4462 GCA_020628305.1 Acidimicrobiales bacterium
CTTATCCATATGAAGCGCTCAATATCCCTAGGCATTATCACGTTAGTAACTGTTGTTTGCTTAGGTCTTTATTTCCTAGAGCAAAGGTCAGAAACAGCCGAGGTGCTGCGCTTTGACTTTTCTGGGGAACCAACGCTGGAGCCAGGCGCTCGTAACGAAATAGTTGTAGAACGCTCTTCGGGTGATGTGGTGTTACCAGCAGCTTCTAAAGTAGCGACGTCGAAGGTGAAATACATTCAGACCTACGATGCTCCAGATGGAACTTTTATTGATTCTTTCAGGGACCCAACCCAATTTGGGTCACCCAGGGTTTTCAGAGTCCTTGATGGAGCTTCTGACCCTGATTGGGTCGAGGTCTCTTTGCCGCTCAAACCTAACGGTCAAGTTGGCTGGGTCAAGAGCTCCGAAGTTGCCATCACCGAGGTTAAACACAAGGCTTTGATAGATCTATTCGATAACTCGATAACTGTTTGGGATGATGATGAAATTATTCTCGATACCAAGGCAACAGTTGGAACGGAGCGAACCCCAACACCTTTGGGCATATATTATGTTCGTGACGTGATTCCCCAAAACAATGTAGCTGGAGCGTACGGTCCGTACATCGTAGCGCTGTCTGGCTTCTCAGAGGTCTTTGAAACGTTCGCTGGCGGACTACCCGCAATCGCAATCCACGGAACAAACCGCGAAGATTTAATCGGCGAAGAGGCCAGTAACGGCTGCATCAGGATACCGAATGAGTTAATCACCGAACTAGCGGCTGTGGTTCCGCTCGGCACTCCAGTAACAATTGTTGCCTAGACTCCGCACTGCTCGGCTATGCCAGCGGTCAGACCTACGATGTCTGGGGAGGGGCTGAGTTGATAAAGCTCAACTAGGTCTTGGCACGATTCCACAAGATCATCTTCCCAGAAGTTCAAAACTGTGCGCCACGCCAGGGCATCTCGGTTAGTGGGTCGCA
The DNA here is from genome assembly GCA_020628305.1 of Acidimicrobiales bacterium. Lineage (GTDB taxonomy): Bacteria > Actinomycetota > Acidimicrobiia > Acidimicrobiales > SZUA-35 > JAHDDW01. The sequence continues at coordinate 962 of JAHDFH010000009.1, forward strand.
GCTCTAGCGCCCGATTAAGATTTTCGAATGCAAAAGAGTTAAGTGCTTCAACTTGTTCCGGATCTTCTGCGGATCGACCAGTTAACGCAAACAGCCAGCCTTTATTTGCGAGTATGGCGGAGTTCTCTGGGTCTAGATCGAGAAGTTCATCCAGACAAACGATGCCACCCTGAACATCGCCCCCAGAAGCGAGGTCTTGGCATTCGCTAATTCGCTGCCCTGGTGTTCGATCAATAGAGCCAGTTAGCGCATCATTAACTCCACGCTCCCCTGAAAAAATTGTTAATCCATAAGCTGCCCCACCAAGCATCACAACAATGAACCCAGCGACGACTATCCGGGCATTATTCTTTGCTTTCCATTCTTTCGACAACAAAAATAGCCACGCCCCGAGGAGTGCTGCGGCAATGAGAATCGTTAGGGTTGGGAAAAACCAAACCCAGAAGCCGATACCCTCAGACGTTGGGTTCAAGAGAATCTCCTGTCCCCAATCATCGAGCAAAAGATTGCGAATCTGCGTGTCGGTTGAGCCAGCAGCAACTTCTGATTCAATAACTCTCGAAATCGTTGCAGCTACCGCTGCGTTTGACTCAGCAATACTTTGCCCATCGCATTCTGGACAGGCAAAGTTTTCCCTTAACCGCTGAACACGTTCGGGATCAGTTTCAACAGAGTCTGAACCAGTGCTATTTGCAGTGATGATTAGGCCTACCGCTAGCAAAATGATTACGGGCATGAGCCACCTGGATCTAGATAGACCGCTCCAGAATTCAGCCAGCTTCATAGGCCGCTACTCTCTCTTGAATTTCTTTCGCTGTGATTTCACCCTGAAAGCGTTCGACGACAGAGTTATCAGGAGATATGAGGAAAGTTTCAGGAATACGAGCGACAGCGTAGTCACTTGCTACTGTCGCTGAATTGATCACGGGCCAGTCGCCACCATTATCGTCAAAAAACGCCGCAATGTCATCAAAATTTGTTGAGTCAAATACAACTGCCAAGATCTCAAGATTGTTCTCAGCTCCCCACTGTTCTAACTTAACTAGCTCTGGGTGCTCGCGGATACAACCAGGACACCACAGCGCGAAAAAGTTAAGCACCAACCACCCATCGAAGTCTTGCGATGTTACAAAGTCGCCCCCAAGAGAAGTTCCTGAAACAACTGGAGCTTGCCTACCTAACAGACGGCTCTGAGCTGTTGCATCGTCTCCGCTGACTGCCACCAAAGCCACCAGCAGACCCACAAAAGCCAGTAGCAACACTCCAACTATCGTGGCGGTGCGACGTACTCTGCCTTTAGGATCAGAGCTCATAGTTCTTTGCTCGCATTTCTATCGTTGCGAAAAACCGCCAACAAAGAACCAACCGCCATAAGTAGTCCACCAATCCAGATCCAGATAACCATGGGGCGTATAATTGCCCGAAGGCGGATCGGGCCATTCGTTTGCTCAGGCACTTCATCTACTACCAAGTAAATATCTCGAAATAGACCGCTCTTGACAGATGGGGTTGGAACCACCATTCCCTGAGCCCGATAGCGAGTGATCGCTGGTGCATAGATGTCGCCGTTGTTGATTGAGATATTTACAAATGTCTGGTCAATGCGCTCGTCTGAGCGGTTTCCAGATCCTAAATAGGTTAACTCGGTGCCCGCCACTTCTAAAGTCTCGCCAAGGCTGAGACGGCCAAGCTGATCAACTCGATAGCTTTCCGCCGCGGCTAACCCAAAGGCCAACAGGACGACGCCAAGGTGCACAACCATCCCACCATTCTTGCGCCCAGTGACGCCAGACCAACCTGAACGTCGAACCGAAAGGAACAACATTCGTAATGCGGAGCCTCCTGCAAAGCCTGCGAGCGCAAATGTAATAAGCGGCCAGATACCATTTCCTCCCAGTACCACAGCCGACACAAGACACAGCAGACCCACAACCGCTGGAAACGCCAGACGCTTCTGATAGCTCTCAACAGCCTCGGCACCCCAAGGGATAACGGGAGCGGCAGCCATTAGAAACAGGATAAGCAACCCGAGTGGCCTTGTCATCGTATCGAAATAAGGGCGGGCAATAGTTAACTGAGTTCCATCTAGCAACTCGGCCAACAAAGGGAAGGTCGTCCCAACAATGATTACAAAAGCCAAGGCACCGAATACTAAGTTGTTTACCAAGAATGCCGCTTCTCGAGACACAGCAGATGTGATCGGCTTAGCCTCTGCTAAGAGCCCCCCTCTCAAACCAATCAAAACAACGCTGCCAAGACTTACAACAGCGAAAAGACTTAGCAACCAGGGACCGATATTGCTTTCTGAGAAAGCATGAACAGATTCAAAAACCCCTGACCTAGTAAGAAATGTGCCAAAGATTGTTAACGCGAAGGTTGCGCAGATAAGCGACAAATTCCACACACGGAGCATGGCTTTGCGCTCTTGGATCATCACTGAATGCAAATACGCTGTTCCTGTAAGCCACGGTAGGATCGAAGCGTTCTCGACTGGATCCCAGGCCCAAAACCCTCCCCAACCAAGCACCTCGTAGCTCCACCATGCTCCAAGAATGATTCCGAGAGTTAAGAAGCTCCACGACAAAACAGTCCAACGCCTAGTTTGCAGCAGCCATCCCTCTCCCAGCCTGCCTGTGACAAGTGAGGCTATAGCAAAGGCGAATGGAACAGTGAAGCCGACATAGCCTAAGTAAAGCAAGGGCGGATGAAAGGCTACAAGGATGTGGTTCTGGAGGAGTGGGTTTGGTCCAGGACCATCTGTGAAGCCATCAGGAATTGCACCTCCTGAAAATGGATTTGCAGGTCCGAGTAGGAGCGCCAGAAAGAATGCAGTAACTGCAAACATGACAACAAGCGCCCACCCAAAAAGCTCGTCGGTTTGCCTTTGTTTGAATTTACGACCGACCGCTAGTACGAAACCAGCTAGTACCAAAGCCCAAAGCAATAACGAGCCTTCTAAAGATGACCAGATGGCTGCAAAATTGTAGAGCAGCGGAGTACTCGATGAACCAACCTGACGCACGTAATCCAGCGAGTAGTCCCGCTGGAACAGCGCCACTTCCATTATTACAAACGCTAACGCAGTGCCGCCAAAGGTTAACCAAATCCATTGGCGAACTAAGCTAAGCAGGCCAAAGTTTGATCTGATCAAGGCGTATGCCCCAATGGAACAACCCGATAGCGAAGCTAAAAAAGCAACGCTAAGCGCTCCGTAGCCAATGGCTTGGTTCATTCTTAAGCAGCTCCCATTGCGGGATCAACGCTCAACTCAGATGGAGCGGCACACTCGTTAGCATCCACGATGATCCGATCTGAGTTGTCTTCCAGGTATTCCTCGGAGTGTTTGACGAGAATCTGCTCTGAAACAAAGACATCATCTTGCCATTGGCCCTCGACGATTACGTTTTGGCCACACTCGAAAAGATCTGTCGGTTCATCCCCCACATGATCTACCACTGCCTGCTCCCCACCGTAGGAAAGCACAAAACGATAGGCCACAGT
>JAHDFH010000009.1:4472-28037 GCA_020628305.1 Acidimicrobiales bacterium
ACGCCCTGCATTCGGAACCGCTCATCGACGAGATCAGGTTTCTGTTCCAGAGCCTCATCAAGATTGAGAACATAGACCCTGGCTGTGCCTAGCGCCTGATACAACACGAAGCCACCAACTCCCAAGAATACCAACGCTACCAGCCAGTTTCGGGGTGATCGCAGACCGGTCGGCCTAGATGCTTCGGAATTTTCTCGTGGAGTTAAATCAAGTTCAGTCAAGGAAGCGGCGCCTTTCAACAGGCACTTTCTGAGTTAAGCGGCGCCCTCTTCTAATAACCCATACCGCATAGGATCCTATTCCTACTGCGGCCCCTAAGTATCCAGCGATAACGAACTCCCAATTATTCACTACGGGCTCACCTTTGTCTTTGCTTCTGATTTACGTTCAGCGATCGCTGAATCGAGATCTACTAGGTCCAGCTGACGCTCTAGGTATAGGGTCCTAAATCTGTGGATTAGCAACCAAAGACCACTCAGGGTAAACACTGCTAAGCCAAGACTGAACGAAAACAAGTACCATCCCTCGATCTGAACGTTGCCTTGATCAAAGGTTCGTCCCTGGTGCAAGCTTCGCCACCAATCAATTGAGTAATGAACAACGATTACATTCACAAAGCTTAGAATGCCGAGCACCGCTGCCCTGCGCGAGCGCACTGTTGGGTTGAGGTCCATTCTTCGAACTGCTAAGTAGCCGAGATAACTAATAAACATCACGGCTGTTGAAGTCATGCGAGGATCCCACTCCCAGTAGGTTCCCCAAGTTGGGCGACCCCACACGGCGCCAGAGAAAAGTAGGACTGCGCAAAAAACCACACCAACTTCGGCGCTAGCCCCAGCCAGCAAGTCCCAATACGGGGTTTTCTTGCGAAGATACATTGCACTAGAAAATAGTACGACTAGGAAGGCTGAGTACGTAACCAATACTGATGGGACATGTACGAATAACAGACGAACACTTTCACCCTGCTCAGAATGTGGTTCGGCAACTGCCAAACCGAAAGCCAAGTAGATAGGCAGCATCGCAACAACCAGATACCCAATAACGGTTGTGGTTTTGGACTTTGTTGAAGTTATTTCTGCTGATTTCATCTACGAGTCCTCTAACAAAGATTCGAACATTAATACTCCGACGCTTATGTAGAACGCTGCCATACCAATCAGAAGTAGCGCCCACCCCCAAGCTACCGAATTTTCTCCAAAGGTGGCGATTTCAGACGATCTTGTGGCGGCTAACATCACAGGCGAAACGGCCGGCAGCAAAAGCAGCGCATTGAGTGTTTCTGGGGTCTGCGAACCAAATGAAACCGCTCCGTACAGAACTCCAATCGCGGCCAATGCTACAGAAGCAGCGATCGCTGTTACAAACAGCATTCCAAAGTCGGCCAAAGGAAGACGATACAGAGCAAACGCCACTGTTCCTAGAAACACTTGCAGAACAAACAGCTGAAACACAGCAGCCAACACTTTGCCTAGATAAATTGCTGAAGCATCAACTGCTGAAAGCTTAAGCGAAGTCATGGCACCGTTTCTCGCCTCGATAGAGAACGATCTGTTGATAGTGAACAGACACACAAACAAGATTGTGACCCAGAATAATCCCGGAGCAACTTGGGTAATCAGTGAACGCGCGGCCTCTGACTCGACCAATAGATCCGGCGAGACAGCAAAGCCGAAGAGAATCAGGACTATCAAGCTAAACGGTGCAACCTGAGCCAACAACAACCGAGTTCTCAACTCAATGGTCAAATCTTTGACAGCGATTCGCCAAGCATCACTCAGCATTGATGACCCCCTTCTGCGGTGGAGCAGGCAGGGTCGAAGTCGGGACTATCTCCCCGCCTGATAATTCAACCGTTCGGTCGGCGATTGACTGACCTCGTTTTTGGTCATGGGATGTGAAGATGCAGGTCGCCCCAGCGTGTCTAGCATCTGTAATAAGTGAATCAACAATTGCCACACCGCCTGTGTCCAGGCCGGCATAGGGCTCATCAAGAAGCCAAATTTGCGGCCGCTTGATAATTATCTTTGCCAAAGAACAGCGCCGCTTCTGCCCAGCAGATAGCTCCGAAACAGCTAGACCGTAGGTGCGCTCCGGCAAAGCAACCTTTTCTAAAGCAAGTCTGACACTGGATCTTTCGACTCTGTTGATGTCAGCCCAGAACTCAAGGTTTTCAATAACCGAAAGATCCTCATATAAGCCCAGCTCGTGACCCAGAAGCTCGACTTTGCTGCGAAGCAGCCTGCGATTTGATCGATCCGAGACATCCACACCCGCTACTCGAGCAGAACCCGAGTGCACAGGAATCAATCCTGCACACAATCTCAACATGGTAGATTTGCCAGCACCATTGCCACCACGGAGAAAAACGATCTCTTTGGGAGCAACTTCTAGACTTACTCCCGAGAGCGCTGGAAAACCATTCAGTGTGGCCACTACACTGCTGAAACAAACCGCCGCATCAAATAAGCCTTCGCTGCCTTTAGAGACTTTTCTAGCCACATCTCATAGTTTAGGGTCCAGAACGGAATATCTTGTAGGTGTAGCCTCGTTTTAGCTACCAGTACACTATTACCGCCGGTGTTATGGAGAAACTTTAATGAAACCCGCAGCTGCGAACATTGTTTCGGGCCTTGGCAAGGCCCTGATAATCGTTGGTTCATTGACGCTCTTATTTGCGGCATTCCAGCTTTGGGGTACGGGACTCCAAGAAGCTAACGCCCAACAGAATCTAGAAACCCAATTTATTGAGCGCCTTGTTGAAGTTGAAGACACACCCGCTGACACATCTGAGCTACGGGAGCTTCCCTCAAACGAACTCCCAGCTCCGGGCGATCCAATTGCGATCATCGAAATCGAGTCAATAGGTGTCAAGAAAACCGTTGTTGAGGGAGTAACTCGCGACGTTCTCCGCTCAGGCCCTGGACGCTACCCTCAAACCTCTTTCCCAGGACAGCCCGGTAACTCCGCTATTGCAGGACACCGAACCACTTACGGCTCGCCGTTCTTTGATCTAGACAAGGTACAACCTGGAGACATCATCAAAGTCACCACACTTCAAGGTGAATTCTTTTACGAAATTGAAGGTCACTCCAATGGAGACGAGGAGCTCGGCTACAAAGTCGTACTGCCCACCCAAGGTGAAGTTTTGCTTGACCGCCCAGGGGTCGATTCAATCACACTGACAGCGTGCCACCCTAAATATTCCGCCGCAGAGCGCTTAATCGTGACAGCTACTTTGACTTCAAAACCTGCACCCAAGACAGAGTTTGTCACCGAAGCAGTTGAAGTTCCAATCGAGGACTCCGATGAAGCTCTCGCCGAATCACTAGGGTGGCAGCCACAAGAGCTCCAAGGAACCATTCTGTGGGCCATGGCTTTATTTGCGCTTGGCTTCATCGTTTCAACCATCGCGAATCGTTGGAAGCTGATCACAACTTATGCCATCGGGGCACTCCCGCTGCTTGCTCTGACCTTTATGTTCTTTACCCAACTTGAGAGGCTTCTGCCTGCAGTTTGATCTGAAGCAGCATAAACTTAAGATCGTGACCACTACCCTAGATGATCCTATTATTGTCAAGCGACGCAAGATAGCGAGCGTTACTTCTGCAGGTAAGCGACTGGGATACGGGCTGTACCTGGTAGCCACCGCATTACTAGCATATGGCTTCTGGCAAGAGTTCTCCACAGGCATTGAGGTTGGAATAATTGTGTGCTTAGTAGTGGGATCCGTAATTCTGGCTCCGTCGATTGTATTCTCATATGCTGTCAAAGCAGCCGATCGGGCCGATCGAAACAACGATTGGTAACACCCAACTACGGCGCATTCCAGTAACATAGCGAGGTGAAACAAATGCTTACAAAATCAAGGTTCACATCGCTCGGAGCGGCAGCTACCTCCCTATTGCTTGTCTGGACAGGGGCTGCCTGGGCAGTAGGTGATGAAGCAACAGTCACCTCTGAGTTAACTTTCTGGAAAGCTGTGATCCTTGGTTTGGTCGAAGGCTTTACCGAATACTTGCCAGTTTCTTCAACCGGTCACTTACTTGTAACCAACAAGTTACTTGGGATTGGCACCACCGCTGAAACTGAAGCAGCCATTGAAACCTACGCCATAGCCATTCAGATCGGCGCCATCGCTGCGGTACTGGTCCTTTACCGGGAACGAATCATGCAGATGCTGGCCGGTATAACTGGCAAAAGTGAGGAGGGACGCAGAGTTCTCTTCGCTGTTGCAGCAGCATTTACCCCAACAGCAATCATTGGATTGTCTGCGAAAGGATTTGTTGAAGACAACCTGTTTGGCGTTACTCCAATAGCAACAGCTTGGATTATCGGTGGCTTTGGAATATTGCTGTTCACGCGTTACTCAAAACGTCTGGTCGAGGGCAAGGCTCTCGACCTGATCACGCTGAGGCAGGCTTTCATCATTGGGGTATGTCAAGCAATTGCTCTATGGCCGGGAACTTCTAGGTCGCTGGTAACTATCATTGCCGCGGTACTGGTCGGTATGAGTCTGGCAGCCGCTGTCGAATTCTCATTCTTATTAGGGCTGGTCACCTTGGGAGCTGCTACGGCCTTATCGATAGTCACCGATGGCGCCGATTTGGTTGACCAATTTGGCTACGTAAACCCTCTGGTTGGCCTAGCAGTAGCTTTCATTGCGGCAATCGTTTCAATCAGATTCATGGTTGATTGGTTACAAAGAAAAAGCTTTGACCTCTTTGGCTACTACCGAATTTTGATCGGTTTGGGAACATTTGCACTGATAGCAGCGGGAACGATCTAGCTGACAACAGCTGGTAAATAAATAGTTCGTAGTGCCATTCCCGACAAAAACAGACAACCAAATCCATAGATTCTGTAGTACCAGCCAGAGGATTTGAGCTGAAATCTGTAAGCATATAGAAACCCGACGAACGCCATCGAGAAGAAGCCATAGAAGAGATGAAAATCGTCTGCGGTTTCTCCAACACGATTGAACAGGATCACCCCCGTTATTCCTTGGATGAAGAAACCAATGTGAGCAATAGCAATGGCGTGCTCTAGATAACGGTCATAGAGCTCAGCCCTTCGCCATTTGGCAACACACCATGCACCAGCTACAAAGTTGCTGGCTACCAGGAACCAGGCGATAAGGGTGTGTGACACTGAAACCACGGCCTCACGCTACCAAATTCAGCCTCTGTTTAGTGATGACTATGCGAGTTGGTCACACAATAAGCAGCTGCCGCTGGCGTTGTGTAGTAGCGACCCGGCCCCAGCGGTAAACAAAGCTCTGTGAATAGGGTCTGTATTGGACGCTTGTAGCTGGCCGATTCACCCAGGGTGTCGTAGTCCTGGCGATACTTCAGCGCTCTGCCAGGAAGAGGATTAAGCCCATCAACTCCACCGTCAGACAGGTACCCTTCGCCGCAGCCAGACGCTTCCCCGCTGGGATTAACATAGTTGACACAGTTATCGAGCCATTCTTGGTTTATCGTTGGATGCCATCCACCCCACCAATCCGCATGATGTGCTGAACCAGGCGCCCCGTTGAGCTCACCACCCGTGTGGATGGTTGAAGCATCGACATCGGAGCTTAAGTACCAATCAGAAGTGTTCTCCCCAGGCTCAACCACGTAACTAATGAAGTAACTAAGGTTGGGGAAAATCTCTTGATGCTCTGCTGGTAGCCCACCACGTGCACCTTTGCAGTTACTGTAGAACCAGCCACCACGGCTACCGCCCGAAGGCACCCAGCTACGCCAGTCGGTCAAAGATTTTGTGGTGTCGAAGCAGTTCCAGAATTTTACTTCCATCTCCAGTACCGTTCGGACAGCAGGGTACGGCGTGCTATAGCGCTGTGGCCAATAATCACCAGAGCACTCCGGAATCGCATTCACCCCAGTTGCTATCGGAGGGCCCGAGTAATTTGAAGTGCATTTGTAGTTGACTTCGCCCACCGCTCCGCCTTGTTGGGTATCGACTTCGGGTACTGAATTTGGAGCAGGCGAGATCATCGCCATCCCTCTTTGATAGGGCTGAGCGCCGTCTGACTCTGCATATCTTGCCCCATTAGCTAGGCCCTCGCCTTTGTAATACACAACTACACGCTCCGGCACTCGCACATTGCCCTGACCATCGATCATTGCGGGAGCCCAGTAGCCAGTTCGGTTTAGCTCCTGACCGTTACAGGTCGATGAGCCAGATTCATTAAGTGTGTCAACGGTTGAGAATGCATTTACGTCAGTGTTGCCAAAGAACATGTGCAGGTGTGCTGCTCCAGGGGTTTTTGGATAAAAAATGGTATTAGGCGAAATGAGAGAACTCACACGTCACTCGAAACTGTCCGCCGTTCTCCACTGGCCAAGAACGACCGCTATTGATGCCAGCGGTAAGATACTCACTTCTTGGGCCCAGTAGTGGTGAGCTGTCACCAATTGGCAGTCGCGCCTGTGGAGTGTTTCTAAACGGAGAGCCATCTAACAGTGTGTTCCTACCAGTTTGAGCTCTAATCATTGCTAAGTTCTGGGAGTAATTGGTTGGGGCATCAGATGGATTGGGGGCTACCGCAACAGTGGTCGAAGAAGATGTTGAAGCCTGAGTAGTGTTTGTATCTCCAGAGGTAGTTGTTGTCGGGCTCGGCGCAGCAGAGGTAGACGACGTGCTGGAGCTTGTCGCAGCGGTAGAACTGATGGTGGTTGTGGTGGATTTCTTCCCTTTGGATTGCGGATTGGACTGCCCCTTACCGGGTGATGTCTTCTTGCCACGCGCTTCGGCAGATCCAGGCTGAGCTTCGCTCAATGCGAGCACTGTATCAGAAGAGGTCTCAGCTAGCTCTTGGCTTACCGTTGTTACATACCTAGGTTGGGTTGTCGTCGTGACTGTATCGAGGTCAGCACCGGACGTGTCTGGTTCTTCGTTCTCAGCAAAAGCCAACACCTCGACAGCGGCTTCTGAACTGGTTGCCAGGCCCGCTTCGACTACAGCGTCTGTTTGCACCACTAACCAAGCCAGCAAGATAGTCAATACGCTGAGGGCTATTCTGGACCGCTCCTGTAAAGACTCCATACATATGGAATCGACTAAACAGTGCAGTTATGAGGGCCATTGGACCTAATGAATCAAATGGCCTAATGGCTACATTCGACGAACTTTAGCTGTTCCGTCGCTATCTTCAATAATCCAACCGAGCTCTGTGAGTTGATCTCTAATAGCATCTGAGGTGATAAAGTCTTTGTCTGCCCGAGCCTGAACTCGTTTTTCCACGAGGGCTTGTATCTCAGAAGGAACTTCATCTAACTCTGAGGCATCAATTCCAAAAGCATTCATGATTTCTGACAAATTTGCCAGATGAAGGGCCGCTGCTTCGAGATTAGATGAATCTATGGCTGCATTTCCGGAGCGTATTTCGTTAAACGCCAATTCAGTACCGGCTACAGTGTCAAAATCGTTGTCAACTGCGGAGCGGAACAGATCCATAAATTGATCATCTGCAGAAACTTTTTCAAGATCAGCACAACGCCGCACAAAAGCATCCAAACGCTCGAGCGCTGTGGACGCAGCGTTTAAGGTATCATCTGTCACCTCGATGGGCGAGCGATAGTGGGTTTGTAAAATTAGCAACCTGTAGGCTCTGGGATCGTACTTCTCTGTTAGCTCGAGGAGGTTAAGTGTGTTGCCAATTGATTTTGACATCTTTTCCCCACCCATTTCCACGAAGCCATTGTGCATCCAGTGGGTTGCGAATTCTTTGCCCGCAGCTTTTGCCTGAGCAAGCTCGTTTTCATGGTGAGGGAACCGAAGATCTAAGCCTCCTGTATGGAGATCAAAACCCTCGCCGAGAATGTCCAAGCTCATCACAACACACTCTGTGTGCCAGCCAGGCCGCCCCTCCCCCCAAGGTGATGGCCAACTCGGCTCACTTGGTTTGGAGAATTTCCATAGAACAAAGTCAGCTGGATGCTGCTTCTGAACACCCACAACTGCTCTATCGCCAGCACCCTCCACTAGCTCTTCAATCGACTGATTAGCTAGCTCGCCATAGCGTTCAACGTCTGCAACTGACAGGTAGATCCCATCATCGGTAAGATACGCACCCTCGGAATCCAACAGTTCCTGAACTAGTTCAATCATCTCGGCTACATACTCTGTTGCATGTGGGGTGTGATCTGGGCGCTTCACATTCAAACGGTCCATCGTCTTCCACCAGACTGCTTCCCATTCTTTAGCAACAGCAAAGATATCGGAGTCCTCAGCCTGCGCACGATTGATGATTTTGTCATCGATATCAGTAATGTTAGACACAAAGTCAACTTCTAGACCACACCATGTGAGGTAGCGGCGAAGGGCATCGTACACCAACACAAATCGGCCATGACCGATGTGGGGTGCGTCATAGACTGTTGGGCCGCAAACGTATACAGATACCTTGCCGGGTTCTCTTAGCTCCAAAGGCTTTACAGTCGAAGACAAAGTGTCAAATAGTGAGATCATATGAACCTAGATACTAGTCTGCGAGCTTAGTTTTGAAAGCTCATTCTGTGATAAGAAAGCTTGGAAGTCTTATGGGGCGACCAGTCTCACCGAGTGCTGCAACTTTGACTTCTGCTGTTGCGCAAAGCCGCTCACCATCATAAAGCTCTTGTTGCCAAACAACATAGCTCGCTGCTTGCTGGACGATCTTAGAATCAACTCGAAGGTCACTTGCGGAATCGACGGAAGCCTTATAACTAATCTGAAGCTCAACGACTACGAGTTGAATTCCTTCTGCAGACAGATCAAGCAGTGATTGGCCACGCTCCTTGAGATACTCTGCACGCCCAAGCTCAAAGTACGTTAGATAGACGCTGTGATTAACGTGGCCATAAGGATCTAAGTCACTGAAGCGCACCACGACGCTACAGCTGCTGGTCGACACTGGCTACTCTTCTCTAATAACTTGCACATCGTGGGGATGAGATTCTCGCAAACCTGATCCAGTGATGCGAGTCAGTCTGGTCTTAGTGCGCAGATCTTCTAGAGAACCAGCACCGGCATATCCCATCCCAGATTTTAGTCCGCCAACAAGCTGAGATGTGAGCTCCGCTAGGCTACCTGAGTAGCGGACCCTTGCTTCGACACCTTCAGCAACATGCTTTGAGTTTGGAGACTTTGGCACAGCTCCAGCAGCTGTTTGGTAACGATCACTGGCTCTGCCTCGCATGGCACCTGATGAGCCCATCCCTCGATAAGTCTTCCACATCGCACCGTCTATAAGTTCTAGTTCGCCAGGTGCTTCATCAGAACCGGCGAGAGTGTTACCAAGCATTACCGCATCTGCGCCCGCAGCGAATGCCTTGACAATATCGCCTGAAGTTACAATGCCGCCGTCGGCTACAATCGGCACGCCTGATTCTGCGGCGGCTACTGCGCATTCGTGGATCGCCGTCAGCTGCGGCATACCAGCCCCAGCAACAACTCGAGTGGTACATATCGAACCGGCGCCCACTCCAACTTTCACAACGTCAGAACCAGCATCGATTAGAGCCTTTACTCCTTCAGGTGTAACTACGTTACCTCCAACGACACGCACTTCAGGCCACTTCTGTTTGATATTAGAAACGGTGTCTACAACGCCCCTAGAGTGCCCATGAGCGGTATCTACTACCAGCATGTCAACTCCAGCATCAACGAGCACTTCAGCCCGGTCGAGGTAGTCAGTAACACCGATGGCTGCACCAACTCGGAGTCTTTCCTTTGAATCAACAGTCGAGTTTGGCTTTTCAATCTTCTTTGAAATGTCCTTTACCGTGATAAGCCCTTGAAGCTTAAAATCATCGTCAACTAAGGGGAGTTTCTCGATGCGATGAGCGTGAAGAATGTCGACAGCGGCATCAACCGAGGTTCCGACTGGTGCTGTGACTAGGTTCTCGCTGGTCATAAAATCCGAAATTGGACGCACGTACTCATCTTCTGAGCAGAACCGAATGTCTCTGTTAGTCAAGATTCCAACAAGCTTGTCTGAATCATCACAAATAGGTACACCAGAGATCTTATGGTGCCCCATTAGCTGATCGGCCTCAGCTAGCGTCGCGTCAGGGGGAAGGCTTATCGGCGCCTGAATCATGCCAGATTGTGCACGCTTGACGCGATCAACCTCTCTAGCTTGTTCCGCAATACTTAGGTTGCGATGCAAAATCCCAATGCCGCCCTCTCTAGCCAAAGCTATGGCCAGATTCGCTTCGGTTACAGTGTCCATCGCTGCTGACATAAGAGGTATGGCAAGTTCCACTCCTGCCAAATTAGTTCTAGTGGTCACCTCACTCGGTAGGACCTCGCTCCAGCCAGGGACGATGAGCACATCATCGAAAGTAAGCGCTTCCGAACCAGAGAAAAGTTCGTGATTAATCGATGCCATAACACTCCTAAAGGCGTTTTTGGTATCCCCTAAGGGTACCACTTCTAATAGAAATAGCTAGCCCCTAGTTTTGATTCAAGCTGAGGGCAGACGTAAGCAACGAGCGGCCACCAGAGTGACCCAACGGGCAGCCGTCATTCTCTGAGGCTCAACGCCGAAAGAGAATCTCTAACATGCGCTAACCAAAATAGGATAGAGATCCCACGGCCCCATCGAGGGGCCTCTGGATGACTGTCAAGTACAGCAATACGTAAAGATGGCCTCAACCAATGGAACCCACCCTGGTTCCAGCGTCGATGCAACCATCGAGACCCGTCCCCCGAACGTTGAGAACTTCACCCGAGAAGTTCTGATCCGACGGTTTCTATTGCTTTGACTATCAGCTGGTGCTCAGCTTCGTGAACTCTGGCGGCATAGTCTTGTAAGGAATCTGAAGTACTCAACGGCACTATCTGGCTGGCAACCACCGGTCCATCGTCGACGCCTTCATCTGGTACGTAGTGAACCATTATTCCAACCTCGGCAACCTCACCAGTTTGAAACGCATCATAGCTTTTCTCAATACAGCCCAGCCCAGCGAATGTTTCGGGTAACGCCGGGTGGAGGTTGATCACGATCTGTGAAGACAAGAACGTCTGTGTCAGCAACCGATTCCAACCTGCCAATACAACAAGATCCGGATCATAGGAAGCAACAAGCTCAGCTAGCTTTGCATCATAGACCGAGCGATCTGTCTCACTTGCTTCCAGAACTTCAGTTGGAATACCGCTGAGCGCTGCCCGCTCCAATGCATATGCAGCTGGCTTGTTTGATACAACGACCTCAATCTTTGCATCAAGCAGGCCAGATGCGACAGCATCAATCACTGCTTGTAAATTCGAGCCGTTACCTGAAACTAAAACCGCAAGTGTGCACGGCTCAGTCATGGTTAAGTTCGACACCTGGACTGGAAGTAACTTCGCCAATCACTTTGATGTCTTCATCTACGCCAGATTCAAAGTCACTGAACTTAGCTGGGTCAACAATAGCCACCATGCCGACGCCCATGTTGAAGACTCGATAGGCCTCATCTTGTGAGATGCCACTGACCGATACCAGATAATTAAATAGCGCTGGCACTTCCCAAGAGCTTGTATTTACTACAGCTCCACACCCCTCCGGCAGAACTCGCGGCAAGTTTTCAATGAAACCCCCACCAGTTATGTGAGCTAGGCCGTCGACTGTCTCGAGCACTCGCTCTAGTGATTGTAGGTAGCTACGGTGTGGTGCTAGAAGCGCTTCACCGATTGAAATATCAGTCCCACCTGGCAACGCACCGTTTAGATCGACTCCGGATACGACCTTGCGTGCCAGTGTGTAACCATTTGTGTGAAGTCCAGAAGACGCTAGGCCGACAAGTAAGTGACCTGGCTTAATGTTAGGTGTAGGCAGAAGTTTCGTCCCGGCGGCAGCACCAACCAAAGTGCCGGAAACATCGACACCACCGTGGGTCAACAAATCACCCATTTCGGCAGTCTCCCCGCCTAGAAGAACGCAGTTAGCTTGGCGACAGGACTCTGCCATACCATCGACGACACGACCAACAACTTCTGGATCAAGTTTCGCCGATGCAACAGTGTCCATAAAGAAAAGAGGTTTCGCCCCCTGCACAAGTACATCGTTTATGCAGTGATTGACAATATCAGAGCCGATTCCTTCCCACATGTTCATTTGCTCTGCCAACAGAGTCTTGGTGCCAACGCCATCGGTTGATGCCACCAACACAGGCTGATCAAGATCACTCAGATTAGAAACATCTAACACCCCGCCAAATCCGCCTAAGGATCCAACAACAGCTTCAGTATGGGTACTCTTGACCGCTGAGGCAATACGTCTTGTGGTCTCAGCGCCTGCGTCGATTGATACGCCCGCTCGCTCATAGGCACTCGAAGAACGCTCATAGTGTCTAAATCCAATATCTTGTCTTGCAAACATTTCTGCTCCCGCCATTTGATCAATTACCTCATAACAACCTTCAATAGCTTCAGGCAGAGTCGCTGCAATCGCAGTTGCCGTAGCTATTCTTCCGCCTGCCGATCTCAAGCTGTTACCATCTTGAGCTACGCCTGCGTAATAAACCTTCTGCCCCACTCTACAGACTGGATCAACAAGCTCAGCACCTAACTTTGGTTTGACCGGATAACCCTTTGAAGCTAGAACGACACCAGCCGAATAGCTATCAGAAGCAATATCAAGTTCATAGGACCTCAATGTGCCCTTTGCTACAGCTTCTATGAGATCCAGGAAATCTGACTGAATAAGTGGAATGATAACCTGGGCTTCAGGATCTCCGAATCGACAGTTATATTCGATTAGCCGTGGCCCATCATCACATAACATCAGTCCGGCGTAGATGACCCCAACGTAAGGAGTATCAGCTGCTGCCATACCATCAACAACTGGCTTAATGAATTTTTCGATGATCTCAGCTTCGTATTTGCTAGCTCCAGGCACAGGAGCAAAGGCTCCCATACCACCAGTGTTTGGGCCCACATCGCCCTCACCGACACGCTTATGATCTTGAGCTGTCGACAATAATGCAAATTCAGTTCCGTCGGAAACTGCGAACACTGAAATTTCTTCACCAACAAGTCTCTCTTCGAGAAGTATCGTGGCTCCTGCCTCGCCAAGGGTTTTGTTGTCAAGCAACTCAACAATTGCTTCCAAGGTCTCTTCACGGCTTTCTGGAACGATGACACCCTTACCAGCAGCCAGGCCGTCAGCCTTTACAACTACCTCTTTGCCGAATTCCCGGTACCAAGCGATTGCATCTTTGGAGTTAGTGAAGCGTTTCCAGATTGGCCCTGGAATATTGTGAGCCTGGGCGAACTCTCGGGTAAAAGACTTTGAGCCCTCCAACATCGCTGCTTCAGCAGTTGGACCAAAACACGCAATTTCGGCTGTGGCGAGAGCGTCTGCTACCCCAGCCATTAGCGGAACTTCAGGACCAACCACAACGAGGTCGATTTCTTCCGCCATAGCTGTTGCAACTACTAGTGCAGGGTTCGCAATATCTAGATCTATACACCGGCAATTAAACCCGGCGTTACCGGGTGCCGCCACAAGCTCTTCAATCCTTGCCGAGGCCAAGATGGCTTCGGCCATTGCATGCTCCCTAGCTCCCGAACCAAGCAACAAAACCTTCAATCCGCTCATTCAATTACCCCATCAAACCTTTGCTTTGTAGTAAGGAGATTAAGCTGAACGGGCACCGGATATGAGCCTGTGAAACAGGCGTTACAGTAACCATCGTCTCGACCCAATGCTTTCATCATCCGCTCAACGGATAGGAATCCTAATGAGTCAGTTCCAATGTGGTCATTTATCTCTGGAACTCCGAGCTTGTTAGCAATGAGCTCTTCGTAAGAACCCATGTCAACTCCAAAGAAACATGGATGCGCTATTGGAGGACACGTGACTCTCATGTGCACTTCGACTGCACCGGCCGCTCGGACAAGATCTACGAGCTGACCCGATGTGGTACCTCTAACAATTGAATCATCGACCATGACAACCCGCTTACCCTTTAAGTTTTCACTAAGAGTATTGAACTTGAGTGCCACCCCTTGTTTGCGAAGTTCATCTGTTGGTTCAATAAAAGTTCTGCCAATGTAGCGGTTCTTAACAAAACCTTCATTGTATGGCACTCCTAAAACTCTTGCGTAACCAATGGCCGCCGGAGTCGACGAGTCTGGTACCGGAATTACAACATCAGCCTCAGCAGGATGTTCTCTAGCAAGTTCCTCACCAAGCGACTGTCTAGCTGTGTGGACGCTCAGATCATCCCAGACTGCATCTGGCCTAGCAAAATAGATATGTTCAAAAGTGCAGCGAGCTTGAGGCTCTTTGGTCTCGATTATCTGATGGCGCCGAAGGTCATTGCCTTCAATCACAAGCAGTTCGCCCGGCTTAACCTCGGTCATGTCTGTACAGCCGATGGTCTCCAAAGCCCCGGTCTCCGAAGCAACAGCCCAGCCAGCAGTTGGCAACTTGCCATAGATAAGCGGCCTAAATCCCCATGGGTCTCTTGCGGCCAAGATCTTGTTGCTAGTGATGACGACTAGACTCACAGCCCCAGTCCAACGTGGCATCACTTTAGCAAGACGCTCTTCCCAGCTTTTACCTTCAGCGCCTGCCAACATGAGCGCCAGAACTTCAGAATCCGAAGAAGACTGGAGACCAGCCCCGTTTTCTAAAAGTTCGTTGCGAAGATCATCAGCGTTGACAAGGTTGCCGTTGTGAGCCAGCCCAAGAGGACCTTCTAGAGTCTCAACCACATAAGGTTGAACATTACGCTCAGAATTTGAACCCGTTGTTGAGTACCTAGTGTGCGCTATGGCGTAAGGGCCGACTAGCGGATCAAGCTTTGATGGCTTAAACACCTGGCTCACAAGACCCTGACCTTTATGAAGCCGCACAGCTCTACCATCTGCCACTGCAATACCCGCAGCCTCTTGTCCACGATGCTGGAGCGCATAAGCTGCAAAGAATGCCAATTTGGATGCAACTTGGTCTGGAGCGGAAATAGCAACCACTCCACACTCTTCGCTAGGCCTATCGTCAGATAGTGTAAAGTTGTCGCTCATAGGTGCTCCTCAGCCGGTGTAGGCCGCCATGGATTTTTTAATTCGATCTGCGATCGGCCTTTGCCCTGGGACGAAGCTTGTTCCAGTTAAGGCCTCATAAAGAAAGACATAACGATTAGATACATCTTTCCATGTTTGCTCTGACAGGGTCGGGATCTGCCCATCTCCTGAGTATCCAGCTTCTCTAAGCGCCAACCTGAGCGGTTCCTTATCGAAGTTTTCAGGTCCCTGACCTTGAGCGAGCCGATCTTCTAAGCCCTCGGCCAACCAATAGCGAGAAGAATCTGCAGTGTGGACCTCATCTATCAAAACTAGGTTATTCGAGGCATCCAGACCAAATTCATATTTGGTGTCTGCCAAGATCAAGCCTGCTGCTTCGGCAGTTGCGATACCAAACTCAAACAACGAGCGGGCTACCTTACATACTTCAGCCCAAACATCTGGGGCAACAATTCCGGAGTCGGCAACTTCTGCGACTGTTACCGGCGTATCGTGACCACCGTCTTGAGCCTTCGTCGTAGGCGTCAACATAAGGTCAGGGAGAGCACAATGCGGAGTCAACCCCTCGGGCATATCATAGCCATACAGCTTACGCTCACCGGCCAGGTACTTGGGAAGCATAGAGGTGTCAGTGCTACCTGTCAGCCTAGAACGCATAATCACTTCCACAGGTAGAGGTGTAACGTCTCGAGCGATTAGAACATTAGGATCTGGAACCTCTATTACATGGTTTTGAACAATAGAACTAGTTCGATCAAACCACCACGCTGCAAGTTGGTTAAGGACCTGGCCCTTGTGCTCCACCAACCCAATGACTCTGTCGAAAGCACTCAACCGATCTGTGGTGACAAGAACACGACGGCCCTCAGGAAGAATCCAGCTCTCTCGAACTTTTCCAGAGAAATGACCGGGCAACCCCAGATCGATCTCTGCGAGAGTTGAACCGTTTCTGTCCACCATTTCATCGTAGCGACAAGAAAACAAAAAAGACGGCGGCCGAAGCCACCGCCTTTTGCAAACCAACGCTCCAAGCCAATCAAAATACAAAACGATCAAAAGGGGTGAAACCTTTTGCTGGAGCCGTTAACCTGCACTCTTATACTCGGCAACATGCCCAGAAATCTTTAGCCAATTTAAGGTAGATGTGAACGACTTTGTACTAGGGGTAGACCTGGACGGTGTTTGTGCCGACTATGAAGAAGGTTTCAGACGTTTTGTTGCCACCGAGCTTAATAGGTCCCCAGAAGATTTACCGCCAATCACCCACTGGGGATATGACGAATGGGGCCTCAATGATGACGACTTCATCGAGTTGCATTCCAAGGCAGTTACCCAACACATGCACCGCCATCTGCCCATCATAGAAGGCTGCACTGACGCACTTTGGCGCTTAAGCGACGCCGGAATCTGGATTAGGGTTATCACCCACCGCCTGTATACAAATTGGTCTCATGAAGCAGTCGTGTCTGACACAGTTGCTTGGTTAGATCAGCACAAGATTCCCTACCGTGACCTCTGTTTCCTAGGGGCCAAGCCTCAGATTGAAGCGGATTTGTATATTGATGATGCTCCACACAACATCAAGGGACTTTCTGAGGCTGGCAACGAGGTGATTGTATTTGACCAGCTGTACAACCGAGAGCTTCCTCATCGACGTGCAAGCAGCTGGGAAGAAGTCGAGGAGCTTGTTACCGAGCTAGCTGCCAAAAAGGTAGGAATCCAAACGCAGATCCCGGGTATTGATGCTGGAGCTGAACGTCTCAGCCGTAAAAAATCAAACTAAGGCAACAAACCTGGAGGCTTTGCTCAGCTCGCCTAAAGTCTCAGCCCACCATTCGTTGGTCACAACTGTAACCCCAGGTACTTCAGTAAGGTACCTATCAACCCGTGCGCAGAGATCAGAATTTTCAGCAGCTGAACGAAGGTCTAACAGGTAGTCAATAACCACACCACGGTTGATTAGCTGGCTACCTTCTTCTGTTTCTGCAATGAATTCCGCAATAAGTTGGTTGAACATGTAACCATTGTGACAGATCGGTCTGACACTTATCCAGTGAACGGGAAAGGTCGCCCAGGTAGAATGAGCCAATGTACATAGGTACTGCACAAATCATCTTGGCGGCCGTCTTCGCTAGTGCTGCGATGCTTAAGCTAATTGATATCGAGATGAGCCAAAGGGCCCTGGCCGGCCGGTTTGCGTTACCTTCTGCCCCGCTTCTAGCAGTTCTGATCGCCAGCGAGATAGCAGTAGCGCTCCTCATGGCAGTCTCTCCGACCGTCGGCGGCTATCTAGCTGTTCTCTTATTGACTATATTCACCGTTGTATTGGCAGATGACCGCCGCAAACAACGCGGACTGCCTTGTCGCTGCTTCGGGAGGGTCACAGCCGAACCGCCGAAGCTTACCGATTTGGCACGCAACTTCGGCCTGATGGCACTAGCGCTACTAGTTGCCCTGGCCAGCTAGCAATATTACTCATCTGTTACAGGTATGCATGGACTAGTGACTTTCTGCGCAAGGCTATGACATAATATAGGTAGGCGAAAAAAGGCGGAAACATGAGCAGAGTGCAAACTCACATTTTTGGTGAAGACGACGCATTCGATCTTCCATTTCAAAAAGAAATTGATTCACTAGACCGAGCTCGACGATCCCAACAAGAACGACTTGCAGAGTTTGAGCAACAGCTGGCCACTATTAAGACCACCACTGTGAAATCAAGAGTCTTCAAGGAAGCTATCGTTGCCACAGCATTCGTTGCCTGCCTAGCAATCTTGCTAAACGCTCTCTAAAGAACTACAAGCAGCCCTCTACGAGATCAGCATAAAACTCGTCGAATCCTAGTAGCGGATCGGCTGTTGTATCCGTTGTGTCCTCAGCTTGGGGGCCAGCGACCTCGTCGGCCTGAGCTGCTGCTTCTATCTCAGCATAATCTTGCCCTGTTAGTCTATTAAGCGCATCCTCAGAGTCGCCATACTCGGCAAAAACACCGGCTGCAATACATTCAGCTTGTTCTACCGAAACAGTTTCGGAACGAGAAAGAGTTTCGACAAGGTCTTCTTCTGTACCCGGGCCCGAGCTACAGCTGACAAGAACTAGCGCTGGTATGAGAACTAAAGGTAGTATTTTCACTCCTTCAATCTAGTGGCTAAGTAAGCCAGTTCAATTGGGTTTCTAAATTCGATGGCTTTTCTGCCGATTGGGCTCAACTAAGCTGTGGCTTTGCTAATTGGCGAACTAAAGAAGAGATAATGACTGAAACTTCACCCTGGACCTTTGATGGCGAAACTTCGCCTCTTTCAACAGCGGCTATATCCACGCTTGTGGACGGACGAGTTTTGGCGATTTCTGCCAACTCCGGCGACATTAACGGAGAACTTGGCCCACACGGCCTATTCTTTTTGGATTCGAGAATAGTGTCACGCTTCGAAGTTGTGATCAACGGCAAACCAATCGAACCGCTCGGCATGTCCCAAGCTGTTTCTTTCGCAGCCGACTATATTGGTCGCAACATCTCAGATGTTGATACTGCTGATCATCCACTTGTTGCTGTCCGTCACCGTTCGTTAGGTAACGGCATGATCGAAAGCATTGAAGTTCGCAACTACGATACCAAAGCCCATCCCTGTAATATGGAGATCTTCGTTGAGGCAGACTTTGCTGATCTTTTTGCAGTCAAAGAACGTAGAGCCGTAGGCGACAACGGAGCCACAAGTACGACCGACGGTCAAGATCTTTTCTTCGTTTCTTCTGAAGAGAAGAACCTTGGGCTGAAAGTCAAAGCCGACATCACTCCCGAGAATATTGAACCAAAGCGAATGAAGTGGTCAACCGAGATCGCCCCTGGTGAAAGCTGGAAGGTACAACTCCGCTTCGTTGCTGAAATCGACGGTCAAGCTGTTGCAACTCCAAAGACAACCGACTCAACTTCGGCTCGCATTCGTCACGAAGCTTGGTTTCAAAAGATTCCGAAAGTTACTGGCGACAACATGTTAATCTCAAGCGCTACGGCTCAAAGCCTAAGAGATCTTGAGTCGCTACGAATCTTCTCTGCTAACCATCCAGATCGAGCTGTTGTAGCCGCTGGTGCTCCATGGTTTATGACCCTGTTTGGAAGAGATTCGCTGCTCACCTCATGGATGTCACTAATTGTCGATCCAGACTTGGCCACTGGGGTTCTGCAAACCTTGGCGCAATTTCAAGGGTCAAAAGTCAACCCTGACAAAGAGGAAGAACCCGGCAAAATCATGCATGAGGTTCGCTTTAACGAATCCAGTTCAACAGATCTTGAAGATGGTGATTTCTACTATGGAACCGCCGATGCTACCCCTTTGTTTGTTATGACGCTCGGCGAGCTCGACCGGTGGGGCGAATCTCCAGAGATAGTGGAATCGCTCCTGCCAAATGCTGATCGTGCGATGGACTGGATAATCAACTACGGCGATGCCGATGGTGATGGCTATGTTGAATACGATAGATCAATCAACAACTCCCTGTTCAACCAGGGTTGGAAAGATTCTGGCGATGGTATCCGGTTCAACAACGGTGACATTCCTGAAACACCCATGGCTTTGTGCGAGATTCAGGCCTACACATTTGGAGCCTACCGTGCCAGGGCGAGACTAGCCAGAAACTCTGGCGACGCAGAACTAGCTCAGGATATGGAACAGCGAGCTGCAACTCTAAGGGAGAATTTCAATAGGGACTTCTGGATCGAGGACAAAGGCTGGTTTGCTGTTGGCTTAGATCATGAAAAGAAGCAAATTGATTCACTAACAAGTAACATCGGACACTGTCTATGGACCGGCATTGTCGATCAGGACAAAGCTCGCATAGTTGCCGATCACTTAATGTCAGAAGCTATGTTCACAGGCTGGGGCATTCGCACGATGGCCAATGACACTACTGGTTACAACCCCACTGGCTACCATACCGGTTCGGTTTGGCCGCATGATTCAGCCCTAGTTGCGGCTGGGTTAATGCGCTACGGCTTTGTTGATGACGCACACCGTTTAATGGTTGGCCTGCTTGAGCTCGCCCAACATTCCAACTGGCGTCTTCCGGAGTTGATCTCTGGTTTCTCAAGAGATGAGTTTTCCGAGCCTATCCCTTACCCTGCTTCTTGTTCACCACAAGCTTGGTCTGCTGCTTCAACGCTTCTGATTTTGCGTTGGCTTCTTAGACTGGACCCATGGTGTCCTGAGGGTCGGGTCTGGATAGACCCAGTTCTACCGGAAGGGTTCAGTCGTCTTAAGCTAGAGAATCTTAGATTGGCTGGAAATCGGATTGATATCACGATCGAGAACGGTGAAGTTTCTGTCGATGGATTACCAGATCACATTGAATGGCAGCGAGGGTTACGAGAGATAGGTCCTCGTGAGAAGTGGAACTAGTCTCGATTAATTGGTGACATACCTGCCGGCATGAGTTCAATAAGCGAATGGTAGTCATTGGCTAGGTTGGGAACTTCTACCACCGTAGGAATGATCCATGGCTCTATAAACCTTACCCCAACAAGACCGGCACCAACTATAAGCTTCAAACAAGTAAGGCATGGCTGATAGGTCGAGTACAGAGTCGCACCCTCGAGTCGAATTCCTTTCCGTGCGGCCTGCGTTATAGCGGCCTGTTCTGCATGTAGGCAGCTACACAGGTCATGATCTCTTCCATGCACAAATTCTTGCGAAGCTTCACAGCGATAGCAGTGTCCGTCGGCACATCGTGATGCTCCCGGTCGGCCATTGGCAGCGGTAACAATTTCGTCTCCAGCTGGGCCTACGACGAGGCAGCCCACCTTTTTCTTACTGCAGGTTCCTTGCTTTGCTATGTATTCGAGTTTTTGAACAATAGTTTCCACTACTGTTCTATCGGCGTGATCCTTGGGGTTTGTGAGCCGGGACTGCGAAGGTCAAGCGTGGTCGGGAAATCGATGTCGATTTCAGCTGTTTTTCCGCTTGTAGCTGAGTAATCACCCGTCATTGCCTCAAAAGTTACTCCAGGCCCTGACTGTGGTTGAATCACATTCAGTTTATCTCCAAGGCTGCTATCAACCAGGTCCGTCTGGCTCATACTGCCCTGTTGAACTAACGTAGTTGAATCGAATCTGTTTTGTCGGCGAGCCTCCGCTTCGAGAGCGTTAACCGGAAACGTTTCGTAGTTGCGGCCGCCCGGATGCGAAACGTGATACCTAGCACCTGCAATCACTGTGTTGGACCATTTATCAACAATCTCAAATGTGAGTGGGCTATGAACTCCAATAGTTGGATGCAAGGCTGATGGTGGATGCCAGGCTCGATACTTCACACCAGCGACATATTCTCCAGGTCGGCCTGTAGCTCTCATGGGTAGCGGCTGTGAATTAACCAAAATTGAGTACCGCCCCTCATATAGTCCTGTCGTCTTTAACTGCAATCGTTCCATCGAAGAGTCCACGTACCGTGCTGTGTTCTGCTGAGACATTTCTTCACCAAGAACTATCCATGGCTCTATCGCTGAACGTATTTCTAGGGAAACTCCGCCGGCGACTATTGTGCCAAACCTTGGGAATCTAAAGGCAAAAAACGGCTCGAACCACGACGAGTCGACCTGATGACCAGAGCGGTTCAGATCGGCACAAATTTCAGATAGGTCATCACCCAAAAAGTGGGGTAGCAAGAACCTATCGTGCAGGTCGGTCCCCCATCTAATGAGTGGGTTTCGATAAGGATTTTCCCATAATCGAGCAACTATGGCTCTAATGAATGAATAGCAGAGCATAGACATCTGATAGTGGGGCGGCATTTCAAAAGCTCTAAGCTCGAGGAGGCCAAGCCGCCCAGTGGAAGATTCTGGTGAGAAAAGCTTGTCGATACATAACTCAGCCCTATGGGTATTACCAGTGAGGTCGGTTAGGAGGTGACGAAGCGCTCGGTCAGCTAGCCAGGGAGAGATTTCGGCGGCATTTTCGATCTCTTGCAACGCTATTTCGAGCTCGTGTAGATTCTCTAGCCTAGCTTCGTCCACACGTGGGGCCTGTGAGGTTGGCCCGACGAACATTCCCGAGAACACATAAGACAGACTTGGATGGTTTTGCCAATAGCGAATAAAACTGCACAGCAGATCTGGACGCCTAATGAATGGGGAATCGCCTGGAGTTGGGCCTCCAAGAGTTATGTGGTTTCCTCCCCCAGTGCCAGAATGCTTACCATCGAGATGAAACTTCTCGGTTGCTAGACCACATTGTCTAGCTTCTTCGTACAGTGTGGAGTTGATCTGCTCTAGCTCAACCGAAGACTTAGCAGGGTGCACATTCACTTCAATCACCCCAGGATCTGGAGTGACACTAAAGGTTTCCAGACGTCTATCAGAAACGATTGGATAGCCCTCTAAAACAACGGGAGTGTTAGAAACAGATGCAGTGCGCTCTACTACTGCTAGCAGTTCTAATGAGTGCTCCGCTCGGCTGAATGGAGGCATAAAGACATGAACGACGCCGTTGACAAGACGACAACAGATGGCCTTGCGCACAATGACTGGTTCGCAGCGAATCGTTTGAGAAGCACCAGTAAATTTCTCAAACGGTTCTGCCATAGCGAAAGGGTCAAGTTCGGGCGTTTCGGTGAGTATGGTCTCGGGAGCTGCCGGTAAGGAATCAAGCGGTAAGCGCAACCCTATGGGAGACTCTCCCGGCACTAGAAAAAGCCTGGAGCGCCGTAAGGGCCAAATGCTAGTTAGCCAGGACTTTCCAGAACCATGGCGGTCAATTGGAATAACAAACCCGGCCAGGTCATTTGCTGCTGTGTCAAAGTCCTTTAGCAGCTGAGACCTGTCTTCATTTGTTGATGCTGCCAGCGCCGCTTCTTCGAGATCAACAGGCAGTGAAGCTTCGTTCCAGATGTTGAAAAAGGGATCCTCGTAGGCCTCGAGAGCAACTCCTGCAGGAACGCCAAGTTGGTCACTCAGGTGCTCTACAAACCGCCGAAGCCGACTTTCATCGTGGCCAAGGTTAATCTCTGGGTTAGCTAGCAGCGAACTGTCTTGCCAAAGCGGAATTCCGTCTTTGCGCCAGGTCGATTTGATCTGCCAACGAGGCAAGGGTTCTCCCGGGTACCACTTGCCTTGACTGTGTTGCAGTACTCCACCGGCAGCAAAGCATGCCTGAAGCCTTTGAGCCAGTTGATTAGCTTTGAGCCTTTTGTCTTGCCCATCCGCATCGGTATTCCACTGAGCTGAATCCAGATCGGTGGCTGAAACGAATGTTGGTTCCCCACCAACGGTGAGGCGAACGTCCATCTGCTCAAGCTTTTGATCAACTGCTTGCCCGAAGCTTTGAATTCGCTGCCACTGATCTTCTCTGTAGGGTTGAGTGCTCCTGGGTTGATCTTCGATTCGGGTAACAATGTTTGAATAGTAAAAGTCGACTGATTGAGCCGAGGCGCTACCCGTAATTGGGGCCGCACTTTGGGGCTGTGGCGTAGCAACCAATGGGATATGCCCCTCGCCAGCGGCTAGGCCCGATGTTGGATCTAACCCCACCCAGCCGGCGCCAGGTAAGTAGACTTCACACCAGGCATGCAGGTC
>JAHDFH010000009.1:28047-50748 GCA_020628305.1 Acidimicrobiales bacterium
GACCTGGGCAATGCTCGCCCGTCTGTTGATGTGTCCTCTTCCGGACCTGATGGACCGTCGAGGGGTTTCTCATCAGGTACTAACTGCACAAGATAGCCCGAAACAAACCTTGCTGCCAGTCCAAGGTTACGCAAAGTTTCGACTAACAGCCAAGCCGAATCACGACATGATCCTGCACTACGCTTCAAAGTTTCACCCGGGGTTTGCACACCCTCTTCGTATCTGATCTCGTAGTCGACAGTGCTCGAGACCTTTTACATTGAGCAAGAAGCTAACTGTGGGGTGCTCTGATACCTCTATCGACTGCATCCAGCTATAAAAGTCTTCTCCACCCGCTTCAGCAACTTCCAAGTAGGGGGCAAGCTCTGATTGGAGAGTGTCTGAGTAATCAAAGGGATAGTTTTCAGCCTCGGGCTCTAGAAAAAAGTCAAACGGGTTCACGGTGACAAGTTCGGCAACCAAACTGATCTTCACCTCGAACGACTCAACTTTACTAGGGAAAACAATTCG
Source organism: Acidimicrobiales bacterium (assembly GCA_020628305.1). Taxonomy (GTDB): domain Bacteria; phylum Actinomycetota; class Acidimicrobiia; order Acidimicrobiales; family SZUA-35; genus JAHDDW01. The sequence goes on from JAHDFH010000009.1 coordinate 28,558, forward strand.
GGCTAGATGGTTTCCAAAAGGGTCTTGCTGCCAGTTAATAAAATGATCAGAAGGTGTAACTTCCATCATGTAGGACTTGATGGGAGTTCGGGTGTGGGGTGCTGGCCTGAGGCGAACTACCTGAGGTGAAAGCGTAGTGTTGGGTGGATAGGTGTAGCGGGTGATGTGTTCGAGCCGAACGCTAGCTGGCATCAGAAAACACTCAGCCCACTACGGTTTACAAAGGAGGCTAATGCAGCTCTACCTACTAGCGAATTGCCCGTCTCATCAAGTCCTGGGGACCAGACACAAACCGAGGCTGCATCTGGAATGATGCCTACGATTCCGCCTCCAACACCAGATTTACAGGGTATGCCAATTTCAAATGCAAAGGCGCCGGCAGCATCATAGGTTCCGGCCATCAGCATAAGGGCGTTTATTCTGCGAGCATCGGCAGACGAAACGACCCGCTTAGAACTAACAGGATCGTACCCATCTGAAGCCAAGAACCTGCTTGCAGCAGCCAGCTCGATAGCTGACATAGAGATGGAGCACTGTCTAAAGTACACATCCAACACCTGGTCCACGTCGTTGCGCAAGTTCCCATAGCTTTTCAACAAATTCGCAAGCGATGCGTTCTTGTAGCCGTGCGCAGCTTCAGACTCTGCCACTTCGAGATCGCTGGCAATCTCCGATCCACACAATTCACTAAGCAGCTCATTGAGCTTCTTTACAGGGTCTTCGGCGAGAATCGAACAAAGCATGTCAGCAACGACAATTGCTCCGGGGTTGATAAATGGGTTTCGGGGCACGCCTGCCTCGCGTTCTAGCAATACGATCGAGTTGAATGGATCACCCGAGGGCTCGGTACCGACTCTTTTCCAGAGATCTTCCCCACGTCCCAAATTCAACACTAGGGCTAAGGAGAAAATCTTAGAAATAGACTGAATGGAGAACCTAGTTGAGGCTTCACCTGCTGAAGCGTCAACCCCATCGCAACCTGCAGTTGCGATGGACAAAGAACGCCTCGAGACCCGCGCCAATGCAGGGATATAGGTCGCAACTTTGCCTTCTGAAAGTTGCGGGGTAACGTCAGCCAACACTTGGCGCAGCAAATTGGACTGCGCCAGCTGGTTACTCGTCACTTGAACATCTAAATCCATCAATACATAACCATCTCGAGGTACATGAGATTCTAGCTACTACTAACAACCAAGATGATGATCAAAATAACTTAAGTTACTCTTGTCTAAGCAACGGGAAGATCTGACACTCCCGAAGGCTTTTGTCCATGAAGAATGAGAAAACTCTTTCCGACATACCAAATCCAACAGCTGGCGGCATTCCGTACTCTAGCGCTGTAACAAAATCGTAGTTAGCTTCTTGAGCTTCGTCGTCTCCAGCTTGTCGCATCGCCTCTTGAGCCTCAAATCGTTCCAACTGATCTATCGGATCATTCAGCTCCGAATAGCCATTGCCAAGCTCGCTTCCTGCGATCACCACGTGGAATCTCTCAACAAAGTTTGGATCTTCGGACGATTTCTTAGCTAACGGCGAAAGTTCGTAGAGCTCATTCACTAAGAACCCTGGACCAGAAATTTTACGTCGGACAACTTTCCAGATTCGGTCAACTGTCTTAGCTCTTGATACAGCTGGCTCTTCATGAGTTGCTTCGAGGCGTTTGAGGGCTTGTGCCAGCTCTTCGTCTGATGCTGTCATAACATTGACACCGGCGTGCTCTTCTATAACTTCTACAAAGTCGTATCTTTCCCATTTGTGATCGAGATCAATCTTGTGAATCTTTCCAAAGCGATTCATTTCAAATTGCGTAGTTCCAAAGGTTTCGAGAGCCACATGTTTGAACAGCTGCTCTACTAGTGCCATGCCTGCTTCATAGTTGGCGTATGCCCAGTAGAACTCCATCTGATCGTAGTCGTTGGCGTGTTCTCGACTTTGATTCTCGTTGCGGAACTGACGGCCAATCTCAAAAGTCTTCTCCAAACCTCCAACGAGTAGCTTTTTCTGCCACAGTTCACCCGTTGAAATACGCAATTTGACATCGGTGTCCAAAAAGTTGTGGTGAGTAACGAACGGTTTAGCGTCACCTCCACCAGTGGTGTGTTCCAGAATCGGGGTTTGTACCTCAATGAAGCCTCGCTCTTCGAGGAAGCTGCGCACTGATTTCCAGAACTTAGCTTTCTTGTAGATCATCTCCTGAACATCACGGTTCTGCAAAATGTCTAGATAGCGTTGCCGCAGCAGCGCATCAGAGTCTTTGAGTCCAGCATGCTTTTCAGGCAATGGACGAAGCGACTTGGTTATGATCCTGAAGTTTGTTGCAAGCACTGTTGGCTCACCGGTCTTAGTCTCGATGCGTTCACCCGTGATATAAACAAAGTCACCAACGTCCAGGTTCTTGAGAATAAACTTATAGGCCGGCTCTGGCAGTTCAGGCTCGTCGAGCTGTTTCTTGGAAAGCATAAACTGGATATCTCCAGTTTCGTCATGAAGGTTTCCAAAAGTGACGTTGCCCATTGTTCTCGACGACGTTACTCGTCCCGCAATGTTGAGCTGCGTTCCCATTTCAGCAGCCAACGCTTCTTGGTTACTCACTTTTTCAAAAGGTCCGGAATGGTAAGGATCCATGCCTGCTTCTTGCAAAGCTTTGGCCTTAGCAATTCGAACCTGCTTAATCGATTCCAGAACTGAAGACTCAGACTCGGTGCTATTCTCGATTTGCTCACTTGTTTCAGACATGACTCACAAGCCTATCCAGCTGATGCCATTCTTAAACTACGCTCCAGAAGTTCTCGGTCGCCTAATTGCCAACGCATTTTGCGTTCCAAACCAGCGATTGGGTAAAGGTTCTGAGGCGCCCTTGCTTCTCTAAAGGTCTCAGATGCAAACCTTGGGATGTATCTGGTAACAACATCAGCTCTTTGTGCCACAACATTCACATCGGCAGACACTGTCACCGGCAGCTCCAATCGAACCAGACCGCTGCGGGCTGGCCCTTTAGGATTTGGGAGGCGCATAAACCAGCTCCAACGCTCAAAACGTCCACCGATGGCAAATACAGGGGTGCGTTGGCCAACCTCTAGTGCTGCCAAAGATTCCAGCGGTTCGTCGGTCAGATACTGTACGTGCTGAGTCTTAACATAACCAACGCCATTTACAGCATCTCTTTGGTTTAGTGGGCCGTCATAGACGACCAAGTCTGCATCTTTGTAGAAACCTGACACGTGATCTTCTACTCTCGCCATATGGTTATGGACGCTGAAGTTAAGTGACTCTGCCGAATCGTCCTTAGTGGGTTTGATTTTGTAACTTTCTCCAATGTTGGCTAGCACTATGGGTTGGGTTACGTCTGCTGATGTGTGTAACGCTCTTTCTATATGAATGAGGTCGATCTCAGCTTCTTTGTCTGAACAGATAACCGCCCCAGCAGCTACGGTGGCACAAATCCCTCGGCGGCCCATCATTTCTTCGCCCATCCAAATATGAGCATCGAAGCGACGGACTCCGTCGATGAAAACACCGTTGACAGGCATTGCCAAGGACGGATCAGGAGTTACGGGCTGCCACTTGGCCGCCTCAACCTCCACGTTAAGATCAACTTGTTCCGCAGCTGCGTCTAGCTCATTGACTTCGCTTGGGGTCCCATAAACCGGGTCCCACGTCTCAACTGCGTACTGCATCAGTTCTCCACTCTCATCAACGTTGGACTATTGATACCCTTGGTCACTTCAAACTTCACTGGCAGACGCTCTGCTAACTCACGTACGTGGGTGATGATGCAAACCATTCGACCCGATGATGCCAGCTCTTCAATAGCGGCAGCTGCTGTATCAAGTGTTTCTGTATCGAGTGTGCCGAATCCTTCGTCTAAAAACATGGATCCCAAGGCTGCGTCGGATCCGTTTGCGTGTTCAATAATTGATTCTGAAAGCGCTAGTGCCAGGGCCAAAGACGCCAAGAAAGTTTCACCCCCGGAAAGCGTTCTAACGTCTCGTCTTTCATCTGCATTATTGTGGTCAACAATCAAGAAGTTACGCCCCATGACTTCTAGTGAGTACTGGCCTTGAGACAAGTTGAGTAGAAGCTTTGTTGCACGCATAGTTACATCGCTCAAGACCTCTTCGAGAAGCCAGCCCTCAAACCCATTAGCCTTCAAATGGTCACCGATGTACTTGTACTCACTCGCTTCAGCTTTGAAGGTGTCTACCTTTCCTTGGAGGCGCACTTTCTCATTGGTCTGTCTTTCGATCTCGGCTTGTTGCAGCTGGAGCGCTCTCTCCCTTGCCTGAACAAGCTGAATAACCTCAAGCGGTGACTTGGCTTGGACTCCTACACCTTTGGCGTCTTTTAGGAGTTCAGAAACCGTTGCGTTGAGCTTGTTCTTGAGCTCTCGACTTTCGAGCTCTAGTTCTTCTTTACTGTTGTTTAGCCCAACCATTTTGGTCTCTGCCCAGCCAGTAAAAGTAACCCAATCTGCTAGAACGCCTGCGTCCGAAATAGCTGGAGGGCTGAGCGTAGAGACCGAGTCTCTAATAGCAACGAAAGAGGCAAGTAAGGCTTTCTCAGCGCCCTCGGCTTTACGAAGCGACGTGGCTAGTTCGGTTTGCGACTTTCGTAAACGACTGAGAGCGTGATCTGCTTCCGAAAGCTGTTGATGCATTTCAGTGTTTGTTTCCAACGATTTAACGAGAATCTCATAGTCGTCGAAATCGGCGGCAACTTCTTTCAGCTTTTGCAGCTGAAGCTGTTGTGAGTCGATTGTGGAATCAAGTTGTTCAACTCTGCCTCGCTGGCTGTATAGCTCAGCATTGCAGGCTTGCACAGTTTTGCTTTGAGTATCATAGGACCGCTTTAACTCTGCGTGGTCACCAACAGCTAGTGGCTTGGGCAGCTCAGTTACGACCTGGTCACAGACCATACAATTAGCATTGGTTTTTAGCTGAGAACGTAACTGCTGCGGCAATTCATTCTTGTGAGCATGCTCAAGTTCAGCACTGACGGCTTTCAACGCTGCTTCGGCATCAGCTAGGTCAGCGCTTAGCTTTGAGATATTTTCAGAGGCTTTTGCGTGCGCCAGCATTGTGGCCTGCAATTCGGTGTCGATTGCCGTCAACTTGTCATAGGTAGCAATCTGCTGGCGAATCTCATCAAGTTCATCTGATGGAATCAGCTGGAGTGAAATTCTTTGGCGAACCTTCTCAGCTTGTTCGGTCTCTTCCTGAAGCTTTTCTAGCTCTAACCTCAGCTCGCCAGCGGAACTATCTTCAATAGAATCTGGTACAAATGAGGCCTGTGTGACACTATTAAGCCTTTTGAGGTCAGCATTTATCGAAGTGATCTTGTCCGCTAGTTCACTTTGTTCTAAGTCTTGCGCGTTTATTGTGGCTAGAGATTCCTTCGCTTTTTCGGAATAGACCCGAAGATCATCTAACGCTGTGACTATCTCGGCTTCGGTGAGCTCCGAAGCACTGCCGTTCAGCCGTTCTAGTTCTGATTCGATGGCTGTCACCTGAGCTTGTAACTCTTTCATTTTTTCTCTTGCGGTGCTGCCCATTTTGGCGAAGATGTCGAGGTTAAGAAGCCTTCGGATTAGTTTTTGGCGTTCGGCCGGCTCATCTCTTAAAAACTTCGCAAATTCCCCCTGCGGGAGAACTATGGTTCGTGTGAACTGAGAGAAATCGAGACCTAACAGGTCCTCAATCGCCACATCAAGTTCTTTGACATTGCCTGCCAAGGTAATCACTTCTTCACCTTGGTGCAGCTCGAGGCGAGCTTCCTTAGTAGAAGCTCTGAGCTTAGTTGGATCATCAGATTTTTGCCTTCGCACAATGCGAATCGCTACATAAGTTTGGCCACGAACTTCAAACGTGAGGCTAACTTTAGCTTCGTTGCTGAGCTGGTTCACAATGGGGGCTACCACATTGACCCGGTCATAGCGTGGAACAGACCCATACAATGCAAACGTTACCGCATCGATGATTGTTGATTTACCCGCTCCGGTCTGTCCAACAATCGCTGCTAACTCTATGTTAGAAAAATCAACTTCTGTACGTTCTCTGAAGGCTCCAAAGCCCACCATTTCGAGTGTCACAGGCCTCATGATTGGTCTGCTTTCTCAAGCCCAGATCGCAGCGAATCCGTTTTGGAGATCGTTGAAGCTGAGGCTAAAGCTAAATCGTTGAGCGCTGTTTCGTAGAGCTCATCAAATCTTTTCAGAGCAGCGTCTGTGTCGTTGGTTGTCTCGTTGAGATACAGCTCAAAAAGCTCTCGGTGAGTTTTGGTTTCTAACTGTCGAGATTCGCCTGTTGAGGTTTTTCTCACAACCGCAGTCTTTACATCTACTACCCGAGAACCAATCAAGGATCGCGCCTCATCAGCCAGACCAGGGCGTGGTTCGTCCTCAAGGATGATCCTAAACCAGCAATTCTCTTCAAGCTGTTTAGCTGTGGCCACGACGGACTCTAAGGGGCCGTTCAGGGTAATAAGTTTGCTGCCTGACTCGAGCGCTACCGGCCTGACCTTAGCAGGCAGACCCGGAGATAACTCGACCACGTTCACTTGCTTTGTCTGCTCCGATTCACCGAAATCAACCTGTATTGGCGATCCGCAATAGTGAATTGACGTTGGGCCTGGAACGGCTTGCGCCTTGTGTAAATGCCCTAGCGCAACGTAGTTAGCCGTCACAGGGAATGCCAGCGCAGCGAGGCCGTATTCATCAACGATGTGAGCTGGCCGTTCACCTCCGCCAAGTTCAGCGCCAGTAACAAAGGCGTGACCCACCACTAAGTTAATTGTTGTCTCGTCAAAGGAATCCGTCAAGACTTTGATCACCTGCGAAAGCCTTTGAGTGTAAGTCTGCGAGTTCTCATAAGCCTGGTTAGTCATCAAAGATTGAGCCTTAACGATAGAACGCTGTGAAACAAATGGAAGCAGCGCAATCTTGGCTCTCTCTCCGACCTCAGTTTCGATCTCAATTACCCCACCATCTGATGGCGCAGCTGGTTCGGTAGCAACTGTTATTCGACCAAGGTCGAGCAACGGCGCTAAAGCCTGAAGTCGGCGAGCATTGTCGTGATTGCCGGCAACGACAACAACTGGAGCGACCCTTGCGAGATCGAGCAACGCTGCGTATACAATCGTTTCAGACTCTGCTGTTGGTGCTGCCGTTTCAAACAGATCTCCAGCCACAACAGTGATGTCAACTTTGGAGTTCTGCGCAATCTGAACGATCTCCGCTAACACTGCCCGATGTTCACCAGCACGACTATGGCCACGAATCATTTTTCCGACATGCCAATCAGAGGTGTGTAGAATTCTCATCTGCGAGCCTGACTAGAGTTTGAGTTCAGCGAACGGGTCATCAGCATCTTCGATCTGAATCGAAGCTTCAGAGGGGCGGGTGGCCCATGAAGGGAAAGGAAACTCCACCAATAGAGGAACCGGAAGACGAGGCTGGGCTACATACATAGACCCGGGCTTCAGGATTGTGGAGCGCTGCCTTTGAACAGATGGCAAGAATCCATACTCGTCTCGTCTCGCTTCGGCAGGGTCTAGGCGCCCAACCACACGGATAGCTGAGTTGGCCACAACTCGGCGTTCAACTTCAGAAGCAGTCTGTTGAGCTCCGATAAGAATTATTCCTAGCGAACGCCCTCGCTCGGCGACATCAAGCAGGATCTCCTTGATTGGACTCGATGAATCTCGAGGAGCATATTTGTTTAGCTCATCTAGGACCACGAGCTGAAGTGGTTTAGCCGATCCACTTTTTTCTTTGGCTTCAAAAGCCTGACGCAGCACTACACCAACGACAAACCGCTTGGCACGGTCATGCAAGTTGTGAATGTCGACCACCGTCACCTGATGACTATCAATATCGAGTGAATTTTCGACAGCGTTACCAATGTCGGAGCGAATCAAATGCTCGACGTGCCGGCGTGAATTGGCTAGGCGTCTAAAGAAGGCTCCGATTGTTCCCGAGCCCACTGCCCTGCCTGTCCATTTCGGATCGGGTGAGGCTTCTGGATCCTCGGGCATGAGTTTTGACTCTATGCCATCTATCAACTGACCGAACGTACGGATGGTTACACCATCTAGGCTTACAGCACCATCACCAACAGTTGGCAGATGCGCTAGTTGTTCGGTAACTTCTTGAGCAACAATAGTGAACTGAGCCCTCTCATCCTCGGCATCAGCGAACAAGAAGGGCAAGAGTCTTTGTTTGCAGAAATCAGCGATCGTCCAATAAAAGGGGCTTACTCCAACGCTACGAGACCCTGTTGCAGGCGTTGCGTTAGCGTCTCCTTTGCGTGGCGGTGCCAGGATTCCGACATCTCTAAATGGCCCGGTGATTAGTTTGAGGTTGCTGTATCTAGCTTTTTGATCTGGAGTCAGTTCTCTATTGTCATGATCCAAGAACAGTAGGTCTTCGCCTTTTACGTTAAAGATAAGGGCCTTTGTATTTGCAGCCTCTGCTCCAAGCGCTCCAGAGTTGAACATGGAATACAGCAAGAAAGTAGCGAAACTAGTCTTGGTAGCAACTCCTGAAATGCCGGAGATATTGATGTGAGCGCCTTTGGTTCCGTCGATAAAATCAAGATCAAGGTAAACGGGTTCGTGACTGCGAGATAAACCTGCGGGGAGTTTACGTTCAACCGAATCGAAAGAAAGCGCAGCATCACGTTCTGAGTCAATCGCTATGCGCACCGATGAACCTGGAACGGGAGGCACTAACACCTCTGGCTCAAAGCGTGTGGGCTGAATCAGAGCCGCTTCTGACACCTCAGCGGGTAGCACTCCGTCGGCAATCAGAAACACGTCACTCTGAAACTTAGCTCCCTCATGTCTGGCTCGCATCTGGGTTACCATTCCGAAGATTTTGACAATCTCGCCATCTGGCATAACGCGGTCTACAACGACAACATCGTCGAGCTGCAGAGCTTGCCCTTTATCGACAGCGACCCAAAACTCAAGAGGAGTTGCATCATCTATACCAATGACGCGGCCGACCATTTCAGAAGAAGTTTTTGCCATACCAAGACACTAGATCATCGCTGTGACAATTTCGCTGCTAAAGGGTCAAAAGTCCCTGCTAGGGCCTAAAGAAGAGCGTTTTCCGCCATTTGAACAGTGTTGCGACACAACATGGCAACTGTGGTTGGTCCCACCCCACCGAGTCTTGGAGTTATCCACGAAGCAACGTCCGCAACGGTTTCATCAACGTCCGGTAGCAGCTTCTTACCTTCCCAGGAAATCCCGCCGCTAACAACTATCGCCCCTGGAGACACCATGTCTGGGGTTACAATGCTGGGCACTCCCGCTGCACCCACTACTACATCAGCTTGTAATGTGTAGCGTGCCAGATCTGAAATTCTCGAATGCACCACAGTCACAGCTGCGTCGATTCCTCGACTTGCGAGCAACAAAGAAAGTGGACGTCCAAGAGTTGGCCCTCTACCCACAACCACCACATGCTTGTCTTGAAGAGATAAATCATAGTGATCTAGCATCGCCACAATGCCGGCGGGCGTGCAGGGCAATGGTGCTGGTTGTTGCAGTACAAGTTTGCCGAGGTTAACTGGGTGCAACCCGTCAGCATCTTTGTCCGGATCGATCGCAGCAAGCACCGGCGCTGAATCAATTCCGTGTGGCAATGGGAGTTGAACAATATAGCCGTGAACTTCGTCAGACTTGTTGAACTCTTCTACCGCAGCTAGCACATCTTGTAGCGTCGCAGAATCATCAAGCTCGATATGAAATGACTTGATCCCAACAGATTCACAAGTCTCATGCTTTTTCTTTACATAACTAGCGCTTGGGCCATCAGAGCCAACCAGTATTGTTCCGAGACCTGGGGTGCATCCCAGCTCGGCCAACTTTGCTGCCCGGACACCAACATCAGAAAGGATCTGTGCCGCTACCAGTTTGCCTTCTAGTAATTGTGCCACCATCTATCGAGCCTTTCGCTCTAATGCTTGATCAATCGATGAAGCAAACGTACGTGTTCCCAAGCCAAGGCCGCCCTTGTAACATTCTCCGTCTTTCATCACTTCGACCATGGCTCCAGCATCGAGCAATTCTGGCTGGTTGACGACGTTGCCCCGACTAAATAACATATCAGCACGTTGCCCTATGGCAATTGTGCCACTATCGGTTTGACCGATCTCTGCTGCAGCTAGCCCGGTAGCTGCATGCCAAGCTTGGAGTGGGCGCATACCATCCTTGATTAGGTAGTGAAGCTCCATATAGTTGCGGCCGTGCATACCTGGCAGCACTGGGTCTGTTCCGGCCAATATTGGTAAACCACCAGAGATGGCATAAGCCACTGCTTCTGAATGACTTTCTGCAGCTGCTTTTGCTTTGTCTCTCACAAACTCACTCAAACCGTCGGCCTCAAGCAAAGCTGACATGATCCAGCTGGTTGGGGTAACTGTGCAGCCAGCTTCGTAAGCTTTTTCAGCTTGGGCTTTGCCCATAAAAGAGATGTGCTGGATGTCTTTAACACCATGGTCAATTGCCATGTTAATACCGTTGATACTATGAGCATGAGCCGCTACTTTAAGCCCTCTTGCTTCGGCTTCTGAGCAGATCGCCGAGATCTCTTCCCGAGAGAAATCTTGATGTTCTAGGTGATCAGATGGTGAAGCAACTCCTGGAGAAGCGCAAATTTTGATCAAATCAGCACCACAAGCTGCGATTTCACGAACCCGTTTTCGTGCTTCCCAAGGGCCATCAATGATTGAGGATGGTCGGCCTGGGCCTTCGGGCCATAGCTTTGACAAATCAGCGTGACATCTGTCTGGGGATCTGAAGTCTGCATGCCCACCAGTTGTTGAAAGCATGCAAATTGCAATCTTCAGTCGAGGGCCAATCATTACGCCTTCATCTACCATGCGCTTCATGAAATGAGTGGCTCCTCCAACGTCGCGCATGGTGGTCACACCACCTTCTACCAATGATTTGTGCAATACCTTCTCTATGTAGAGAATGCCTGCTTGAGAGTTTTCTAACTCAATATCAGAAGAAGCAAGCCCAAGCGAAGTGATATGTCCATGGCAATCAATAATGCCTGGGGTTACAGTCAGCTCTGAGCAGTCAACCGACTGCACACGTGTCGAGGTGAGGACTTCAGGATTGTGTCGACTTATTGATTTGATTCGACCAGAGCTAATTTCGATATCTACATTTGAGTGCAATGATGTGACATCTGACGAGGTTCCATCATAGACAGAAGCAATATTTGCAAATATGGTCATTGAGACCTCCACTTAGTGGCGAAACTGTCGCTCTCCTGTGAAGATCATAGCTAAGTCTAGGTCATTGGCTGCGGCAATAACTTCTTCGTCTTTCACCGAACCACCTGGTTGGATTACAACTGACACTCCGGCGGCAGCTGCCACTTCTAATCCATCTGCAAATGGGAAGAAAGCATCTGATGCACATACTCCCCCTTTGGCACGCGACGCTGCTTTCTTTACAGCAATCTCGCCGGCCTCTACACGGTTCTGCTGGCCGGCACCAATTCCCCAAGCCGTACCGTCTTTAACAAGGACGATTGAGTTGGAGATGACATAGCTGCCAATGCGCCACGCTAGCTTTGCATCTTCTAACTCTTGGGCAGTTGGCTGCTTGTCGGTTACGACCTGCCAATCTTCTGGCAACGTGGCAAAGTGATGGCTTTGCTGCACTAGAAAGTCTTGCCCGATCTGACGCAATTGCAATGCAACGTTTGTCGGCGCTTGAGCGGTGAGAATTCTTGTGTTTTTGCGTTTGTTGATTAGGCGCTCAACCACACCCTCGGCGTAACTCGGAGCAATCACAAGGTCAGCTTGGGCGGCTTGTTCCATATTGGCAACAGTGTCTAAATCGACTTCGGTGTTGAATGCAACAATACCGCCGAAGGCTGAACGCTCGTCACAAGCAAAAGCGTTGGCATATGCTTCGGAGACAGTCGCCCCAATCGAGGCTCCACATGGGTTAGCGTGCTTGATAATCACACAGGCTGGGCCCTCACCCATGTCATGGACAAGTCTCCAAGCTGCGTCGCAGTCGAACAAATTGAGATAGCTGAGGTCTAAACCGCTGTGTTGTTCGATCGAATCAGTCCAAGACTTAGAGCCTTGGGTTACGTAACGTGCGCCCTGCTGATGAGGGTTCTCACCGTAACGAAGATCCTGGGCCTTCTCTAGCGAAATCATCATCTTTTGCGGAAGTTCAACGCCTGGCTTTGGTTGACCCAAGCCAGTGGTTATGGCCCCGTCAGTTAACCATGAAGAAATCGCTGCATCATAGCTTGCTGTTTGGGTGAACGCCTTGCCTGCAAGTTTGCGACGAAGTCCTGCACTGGTACTGCCAGATTCTGCAATCTCAGACAACACTGAATCATAGTCAGCGGGATCAACAACAACAGTAACGTACTCATGGTTCTTGGCAGCTGCCCTAACTAGGGTTGGCCCTCCAATATCGATTAGTTCTATGGAAGGGTCGGTGTCAAATGGGTAAAGGTTAACTATGACTAGATCAATCAGATCAATCGAGTGTTCTTCGAGGTCTCTAAGATGTGACGGGTCTCGACGGTCGGCCAAGATGCCACCGTGGACTTTGGGATGCAAGGTCACTACTCGGTGCCCAAGCATTGCGGGGAACCCTGTAAAGGAAGCAACATCTGTTACTTCCAAGCCTGCAGCGCTGAGCTCCTTTGCTGTTCCGCCAGACGAAACTAGCTCTACCCCAAGCTCGGCTAGTTTGGTTCCCAGCTCGACTACGCCAGTTTTGTCATATACAGAAATTAGTGCACGCACAGCTTTAACTTACCCTCCCGAGCTTACTTAGGCCAACTCGGCGACGATTTTAGCCATTAACTCACCAGCTTCTGTTGGGTTCTCCCCCATCAAAGCTCCGGCAGCTTCAAGAGCTTCTATCTTTGCAGCAGCTGTGCCCTTACCACCAGAAACAATGGCGCCGGCGTGGCCCATCTTCTTTCCTGGAGGAGCAGTTACGCCTGCAATGTATCCAGCAACTGGTTTCGTCATGTTGTTCTTGATGAACTCGGCTGCTTCTTCTTCAGCTGAACCACCGATTTCACCGATCATCATCACAGCTTTAGTTTCTGGGTCAGCTTCGAAAGCCTCGAGGCAGTCGATAAAGCTTGTTCCAGGAACAGGATCGCCACCAATACCAACGCATGTGGTTACGCCGATATCCTTTTGCTGCAACTCATACAACGCCTGATAGGTGAGGGTTCCTGAACGGCTTACAATACCCACTGGGCCACCAGGCTTTGCGATGTGCCCAGCAGTTATCCCGATATTAGTTTTACCGGGGGAGATAAGCCCTGGACAGTTAGGTCCAAGAATACGAGTGCCGGGGAAATCCTGCTTCACTTTGTTGAAAAAGTAAGCTTCATCATGTGCGGGAACACCTTCGGTGATGACAACTACTAGTTCTAGCCCTGCTTCAGCTGCTTCCATAACTGCAGCTTTAACGAATGGAGCTGGGATAAAGATACAAGATGCTGTAGCGCCGGTCGCTTCTTTGGCTTCGGCAACGGTTGCATAAATTGGAATGCCTTCAACATCGGTTCCTGCCTTCTTTGGATTGGTGCCTGCAACTACCTGAGTGCCATACTCACGATTCAACAAACCGTAGTAGCGGCCTTGTGAACCAGTTAGACCCTGGTAGATAACCTTTGTGTTTTCGTCTGCAAATATACTCATTATCTCTCCAGTCCTACTTTGCTAACTCAACTGCTCGGCGAGCTGCTGACAACATAGTGTCTTCCATTAGTAGTCCTTCGCTCAGATGTGGTTGAAGGATCTCGCGTCCCTGCTCTGCATTGGTTCCGTCCAAGCGAATGACGATTGGTGAATCGATTTCGACTCGCTTGGTAGCTTCGATAATTCCATTAGCGACTTCTTCACCTCTAGTAATGCCACCGAAGATGTTGATGAAGATTGACTTCACCGCTGGATCGTTGTTAATAACAGTCAGAGCATTGGCCATAACTTCAGCATTTGCTCCGCCACCAATATCTAGGAAGTTTGCCGGTGCTCCACCAACCTGGTTGACTACATCAACGGTTGACATCGCCAAACCTGCACCGTTAGCAATAACTCCAACTGAGCCTGTTAGTCCAACATATTGCAAACCTTTTTCGTGAGCCGCTTTTTCTCGCTCGTCACGAGGTTGAGTAGCATCGTAGGCTTCGTAGTCTGGGTGCTTGAATATGGCATTCGCGTCGAGAGATACCTTTGCATCCAGCGCGTGAACTTCGCCAGTTGGCTTAAGGATCAACGGGTTGATCTCACAAAGGTCGGCGTTGCCTTCCACATAGGCGGTGTAAAGCTTCATCAAGATATCAACAGCGCCTTCGGTTGCATTTGGGTTAAGGTTGGCTGCTTCAACCCAATCTCGACACTGTTGTTCGGTTAAACCAACGACTGGGTCGATATGGATCTTGGCAATTGCATCTGGATTCTCATCAGCCACTGTCTCAATCTCAACTCCACCCTCGGCGCTGAGCATTCCAAGATGCTGCTTAGCTGAGCGATCTAAGGTAAAGCTTGCGTAATACTCTTCAGCAATGTCTGAAGCGTGCTCGACCCAGATCTGCTCCACAATGTGACCTTTAATATCCAGTCCAAGAATGTTGCTGGCGTGCTCACGAGCCTCATCAGCATTCTCAGCAAGCTTCACTCCACCAGCTTTACCGCGACCACCGGTGTGGACCTGTGCTTTGACAACTACTGGATAGCCAACACGGTCAGCTATTTCGACTGCTTCATCGACGCTAGTTGTTGCATCTCCATCAGAGACTGGGATTCCGTAGGAAGCAAAGAATTGCTTTCCTTGAAACTCGAGTAAATCCATCTATAAGCCTACCTATCTGGTTGATTTCGCTCCCTAACAATACCCTCTGGGATTGGCATTCGCTAACAATCGGAGATATCTTGAGCTGATGCCAGTGCAGCAAAGCAGCTACTCCCCTAGTCGACAGGCTTTTATGATTGGTCTCGGCCTTATCGGCACCCTTGGAGCGGTTATCTATCTTGTTCAAGCATTGACACCGGATGATTCACAGAGTGTTCAGCTAGAAATAGCGGCCTCAGAAATCAGCCTGGGTTCAGCAACTGACCAGGCCGATGCAATTGAACAACAAGGGCCGATTCTGTACCCTGATCTTTCGCAAGGACTCAACTCTTTCTACCTAACGACGGATCCCGATAAACCGCTAGTTTTCTACGCCTTCTCAAACCTCTCAGAAAGTGCTGCGGGCGAAATTTGTCAAGTGATTTGGAACGCCGATGCAGAAACCTTCAGGGACTGTAACGATGCAACGTATCCAATCACTGGCGAAGGGTTGAAGCAGTTCAACGTTAAGGTCGATCAAAACAACGTCATTGTTGACCTCGACACTTTGTCTTAAATCAAAGCTGCGATGTCTCGATAGAGCAGCACACTCAACAGCACAATAACTGCGCAATGCAGCGCAATGACTGGCTTGCGATAGCGGTGGCGAGAGGCAGAGAAGCGGTAGATGCTAAAGAAGTTGGCACCTAATGCAACAATGCCAATCACTAACCCGACAAGAGGTCCGACTAAAGTTCCAAGGCTCAACAGTGGTGTGATGAGCGGCAGCACGATGTAGGAAATCATGCATCGTATACCTGAGATAACGATTGAAGAGCTAAAGGTTTGCTCGGCCCGGGTGACAGTACTCACAATGAGTGAGTCTAGCAACTAAGATTGCTGTAGCCGTCAACACCAGCAAGTAAGGGTTAGCGTGAAAATCGCCAACGAAGTAATTGAGCTTATTGGAGATACTCCCCTGCTGCGTCTCAGCTCTTCCAAAGCTGATTGTCAGATTGTCGCCAAGTTAGAAAGCTTCAATCCTGGAGGCTCCGCTAAGGATCGGCCAGCATTAGCGATGATCGAGGCAGCGGAGAGAGATGGCTTACTGAAGCCTGGCAGCACTATTATCGAACCGACTTCTGGCAACACTGGCGTCGGTCTTGCGATAGCCGCTGCAGCTAAGGGCTATAAATGCATTTTCGTAACAACTACTAAAGTGGCTAGAAGCAAGGTTGACCTGCTTCGGGCCTACGGTGCTGAGGCGGTTGTGTGCCCGGTGGAGGTTGCCCCCGAAGATCCTCGCTCTTATTATTCAGTTGCGCAGCGTTTGGCGGATGAGACTCCTAATAGTTTTCAACCAAACCAATATCACAACCAGTCAAATCCTGAGGCTCACTTCGATTCCACAGGCCCTGAAATTTGGAAACAAACCAAAGGCAAGGTCACGCACTTTGTTGCTGGTGTTGGAACCGGTGGGACCATCACTGGCATTGGCAAGTATCTGAAGCAACAGAAGCCCGAGGTTAAAATCATTGCTGCAGATCCGGTTGGCTCGATCTTCTCATCTGAAGTGGCACGAAGCTACTTGGTAGAAGGCGTTGGAGAAGACTTTTGGCCGACGAGCTATGATCCAAGCATCGTTGATTCATACATCCCGATTTCAGATGCTGAATCTTTTGAAACTGCCCGCTCACTCGCTAGATCAAAGGGACTGCTCATGGGTGGCTCTGGTGGAACTGCCGTTGCAGCTGCTATCAAGCTTTCGAAAAACTTAGGCAAAGGCGATCTGGTTGTTGTGCTTGTCCCAGATGGCGGCAAAGGCTACCTTGACAAGGTCTACAACGATGACTGGATTAGGTCTCAAGGGTTTTCTTTTGCTCCAGAAATTGAGGGCCTGACCATTAAAAGCGTGTGCAGCAAAAACAGGAAAATTCGATCAGTACTACCCGATAACTCATTATCTTCAGCGATAAAAGTGATGCAAAGCTCGCAGCTCAAACTGGTACCCGTAGCAACTGGTCCAGCACCGTTTCTCGCTGCTGAGATGCTAGGGCATGTCAAACTTGAGGATCTCGAGTCTCTAGTAGAGCAGGATCCAACTCAGCTGGGGAATCCAGTAAAGCAACACATGGAACAGCCCCTGCAAACAGTAGGCCTTCATGATTCAATTGAGAAAGCTGCTGAAACATTGGCTGAGAATAGTGCAGTTGCAGTTCTTGTTGACGGCAGAGTCCAAACGCTAGTAACTCGTTCAGAGTTTCTCGAGCGGAGCGAAAGCCAACAGTAAGGTTTTCTCACCCACGGATCCGAAGTTAACTCTGGCTTCGGTTTTGTCACCTGAGCCTGCCATCGCCAAGATAACTCCCTCACCCCACTTCTTGTGGTTGACGTCGTCGCCAACTTTGAGACCAGCTTTGTCTGCCCCTGATTGTTGAACTCCTCGAGGTTTAAGCGCTGCATCTATCGCTCGAGCTTTGCCACCAAAGACACTGGTCAAAACCTCAGAGTCGCTTCTGGTTGATCTACTAGATGGCCTTGATGGTTCTGTGCTGCGACTTCCTTCAGCCTCGGTGAATAGTTCTTGTGGCACTTCCGCTAAAAATCTAGAGGGTGGATTGTATTGCGACTGGCCAAAGAGCATTCTTGACCATGTGTTTGTGAGATACAGCTTTTCTCTTGCCCGGGTAAGGCCAACATAGGCGAGTCGACGTTCCTCTTCCATTTCTTCAGGATCTGTCATGGCTCGCATATGAGGAAAGACTCCATCTTCCATACCGACTATGAAAGCCACGGGAAACTCTAGCCCTTTGGCTGCATGCAACGTCATCAGCACAACCGATGACGCATCCCGATCAATATCGTCTGTGTCTGAGACCAGGCTCGCTTGAGCTATAAACTCTTCAGCATCTTCAAAGTCACCCGCCACACCAATGAGCTCTTGTAAGTTTTCCAAACGGGTTTCTGCCTCTAAGCTCCGTTCGTCTTCTAGTTCAATGATGTAGCCAGACTCACGAAGTACGGCTTCTAGGAGTTCTGCAGGCGCCGCTTCTTTGTCTTCTCTGATTGCTTCAAGCATGGCTAGGAATTGGCGAATACCGGTTAGGCCTTTGCCTGAGACACCCGCTAGCGCAGCTTGTTGCAGACCTTCATAGAAGCTGATGCCATTTGCCTGGGAGAACTCATCGATCTTTGCGATGGAGGAATCTCCAACCCCGCGCTTAGGGTTGTTAATGACACGCTTAACTGAAACTTCATCTGTTGGGTTGGTTAGAGCCTTCAGATACCCCAAAGCGTCTTTGATTTCTCTGCGATCATAGAACCTGGTGCCGCCAACAACTTTGTACGGCACTCCAACACGCATGAAATACTCTTCAATAACACGAGACTGGGCGTTGGTTCTGTAGAGCACCGCCATCTCGCCCCAGTTGTATGAACCATCACCCTGCAGCCGAGAAAGCTCCCCGGAGATAAACTGAGCTTCTTCAATCTCATCGTCTGCAAAGAAACGAGTGATCTTGTCGCCAGCGCCTTGATCCGTCCAAAGGTTCTTGGGGCGGCGAGAAAGGTTGTTGGATATAACAGCATTCGCTGCGTCAAGAATTGTTTGAGTTGAGCGGTAGTTCTGCTCAAGTGGGATAACGGTCGCGTCTGGAAATGCTTTCTCAAAATCGACAATGTTTCTAAGGTCGGCTCCGCGGAACCTATAAACAGACTGATCGGAGTCGCCAACTACAGTGACGTTACGATGCCCCTTGGTGAGTTTGACAACGATATCGTTCTGAACAAGGTTTGTATCCTGATATTCATCAACCAACACATGTCCGAATCGATGTTGATACTTGGCTAATACATCTGGTGCTCTATTGAATAAGTTGACGACGTTAAGCAAGAGATCATCAAAGTCCATTGCCCCGGCTTGTTTAAGTCGCTCAGCGTAAATCTCATAGACTTGCGCTGCTCGCTTCTGCACCACCATGCCAGCTGCTTCAGCAAACTGGGCGACGCTGAGTCCATTGTTTTTGGCTGACGAGATCTGAGAGTGCAAAGCTCTGGGTTGGAATCTTTTTGGATCTAGACCAAGGTCTCTGACAACGTAGCGAACTAGCCGGACAGCGTCAGCCTGATCATAAATAGTGAAGTTTGAATCAAACCCTATGGCAGCAGCGTCCCGTCTTAGAATTTTTACACAAGCCGAGTGAAAGGTTGAGATCCACATCCGCTCAGCTGTTTCACCAACTAAATCAATCACGCGCTCTTTCATCTCCCCCGCTGCTTTGTTGGTGAAAGTAATAGCGAGGATGCTCTCAGGGTGAACGCCTTGTGAGATTAACCAAGCAATTCGGCGTGTTAGCACTCTAGTTTTGCCAGAACCGGCGCCGGCGACAACCAGCAGTGGCCCCTCAGGGTGGGTGACAGCTTCAAGCTGTTCTGGGTTTAAACCTTCGGTAAATCTTTGGGCGAGATCTTGCACCCGATCAACCATAGCAATAACCTAAGCCCATGGCCCTTTATGAAGCAACCGTCAAATCACCTATGTCTGCAGAAGAGGCGTTCGATTATCTGATCGACCTCACCAATCTAGAGGAGTGGGATCCGGGTGTATCTGAGGCACGTCTTGATGATGGTTCCCAAGTAGGCCCCGACGGTAAGTTCTTTGTTAAGGCGAATGGGGTGAAGCTCAACTACAGCATTGATGACTATGACCGTCCAAAAAGCTTCGGGTTCTCTGCCAAGAGTTTGCTGTTTACATCTATTGACAAGATCAGCTTTGAAACAACTGAGTCTGGGTGCAATGTGACTTACCTGGCAAGGCTAGATATAAACCTTGGGCTTTCTATATTTGATGGGCGCGTATCGCGTCGCTTCAAGCAGATCTGTGATGATGCTGTGGTGGGTCTGGCTGATGCGCTGAAGGGCGAGACTATTTCGTCCGGTCTGCAATAAAAGAGACCGACAAAACCAGCACTAAACCAACAACCCCTAAAACGAGCACCATTGGCCAGTCTTCTGTTGGTGCGTCTAGAGCTGTACCGGAAACAGATTCACCGGCGACATCAGAAATTACGCCCACTCCGTAAGGGAATGGCCACAGCACCCTGAAAGACCCGATCATCAAACCAACCATCGCTGCCAGAACAAGATCGTGATGCGCGTCGAGCAACTTTTTTAGGATGCGAGAAAATACTGCTAAACCGATAATTGCACCGAGGCCAAATACTGCGATAACTGCCAGATCTCGGTCATGGATTGCTCCTAGAACAGCGGCATACATACCAAGCATCAGCAGCACAAAAGATCCGCTTATGCCAGGAAGTATCATGGCACATATCGAAATCATGCCGGAGATGAGATAGATCCACAGCGCTGGATCTTCTGCTGGCGCGGGCTGAAAACCGAGCACTCCAAAGGCGACTACACCAACTACTCCAGCAACACCTGCTTTGGCGGCGATGCTGACTTCGGTTTGTTTGAACATTCGCCACGCTAGGTAGATAGATCCAACAACTAGCCCAAAGAAGAACCCGGCGAGCCGCTCTGGCTGTGTTTCCATATAGCCCTCGATGAGCGCAGCTAGCGATACAACAGCCGTAACGACACCAAGAGCTAGCGGAATACCGAAAGCAAAATCTAATCCTGCGATGCGTTTCTTAAACTCGGCGATATCAAACTTGAGGCCGCTTTCTAAAACCTTGGCGCAGTCAGAAACGAATTTCAATAACCGTTCGTAGATGCCCAGCACTAAAGCTATGGTCCCTCCAGATACGCCAGGAACTATGTCAGCGGCTCCCATGAGGAAGCCCTTGACCGCAGAAGTTAAAATCTGCACTTTACTACTCCCATTCGATGGTGCCAGGCGGCTTTGAGGTTATGTCATAGACCACTCGGTTAATTTCGGCGACTTCATTGATGATGCGGTTCGAGATCCGCTCTAGCAGATCATAATCGAGCCGAGCCCAGTCAGCTGTCATAACGTCGTCGCTGGTCACTGCCCGAAGAATGATCGGATGAGCGTAAGTTCTTTCGTCTCCCATAACGCCAACTGATTTAATATCAGCGAGCACGGCAAAGGCTTGCCATAAATCTCGAGTTAATCCAGCTGCAGCAATTTCTTCCTGAACGATTAGGTCGCTGCGTTGCAATACATCAACTCGTTCTGGTGTTACTTCTCCAATTATTCGAACTCCAAGCCCTGGGCCAGGGAAAGGTTGGCGCCAAACAATCTCATCTGGCAGACCCAGCTCGGTACCAACTGCCCGAACCTCATCTTTGAAAAGGTTACGGAGTGGCTCAACGAGAGTGAATGAAAGATCATCTGGCAAGCCACCAACATTGTGATGGCTTTTAATTTTGGCGGTCTTGCCTGTGGCTGAAGTGCCGGATTCGATCACGTCGGGGTAAAGGGTTCCCTGCACTAAGAACTGTGCCTCTTCGATAGTTGCTGCAGTTTCTTCGAAAACTCTAATAAAGAGCTCACCAATGATTTTACGTTTCGTCTCAGGATCTGTCACACCAGCCAACGCTGTGAGGAACCGCTCCGCAGCGTTAACGTGAATTAGTTCTATTCCTTGATGTTTTTCAAAAGTGGCAACCACTTGTTCAGACTCGCCGGCTCGCATCAACCCGGTGTCTACATATATGCAGACCAACCGGTCGCCGATTGCTTTGTGCACCAGCGCTGCAGCCACTGCGGAATCAACTCCCCCGCTCAAACCGCAGATAGCTCTACCGTCACCCACAAGTTCTTTAATAGCCTGGGTCGAGGAATCAATAACAGAATCCATAGTCCAAGACGGCTGGATCTCGGCTAAGCCTTTGAGGAAGTGTCCTAACAGTTCGAATCCTTGGTCAGTGTGCGCAACCTCGGGGTGGTATTGAACTCCCCAGATCTTGCGGCTGTCTGATTCTAAAGCAGCGACGGGAGCATTCGGAGAAGATGCTGTTCCGATGAATCCTTCTGGAACTTCTGTGATGCAGTCGAAGTGGCTCATCCACACGGTGCATTCAGACTCACAAACTCCACCCATCATTGACGAGCCAGAGTCTGTAACGTTTAGGGTTGTGCGACCGTATTCGCCTTGGGATTCACGTTCGACCTTACCACCGAGTTGTTGAGCTATTAGCTGAGCGCCGTAACAGATACCGAGGATTGGTATGCCAAGGTTATAAATTTCTTGATCAAGAGTTGGAGCGTCATCAATGAGAACAGAAGCTGGCCCACCTGAAAGAATGATGGCTGCCGGGTTTGCCTCTTTAACAGATGCAGCAGAAATTGTGTGAGGCACTAACTCCGAGTAGATGTTGTGTTCCCGCACCCGACGAGCGATTAGCTGTGCGTACTGAGCACCA
>JAHDFH010000066.1 GCA_020628305.1 Acidimicrobiales bacterium
TTCTAGCTCCACCAAGCTGTTCTATCGGGCTATGGGTAGTCGGGCAGGTTCGACTAATTAAGCTAGGGAACAATTCACGAACGATCACCTTACATTGAGCTTCAATCGGGACGTGGTTTTTAACTTGAGTTGGTTTTATTTTTTCTGTCAATCCATAACTCCATATGCGACTAAGAATAGCTCCGGTGGGCTGCGGAACATTTGCCCCACTAGCTAACATTCTTGTCTATGAACCCGAGCGTGTTCGCATTTTCGATAAGTGTACGGACCTTGGCACGATCGAGGCCAGACGAAACTTCCGCATCAATTTCGAGCCTTAAATTTACTTCGCTGCCTGGAAGAGTTGTCAGTTGTTCGACTATTGCTTCCACTATTTGATGCATGTCTTTTGCAGGTCGTTCAGCTGAGACCATAACGCTTCCTCTAAAACGAGTTGGATCGGGTTTTTCTCTCACTGTGTTCTCACCCGGATCAAAAGTACCACTAGTAGAAGTTTCGCTATTGTTACCTTCTGCTGAGCTAGCCGCCCCCGCAGGTTGTCGTTTTACCATCTGCTCTTCGGCTACTTCCAGTTTCACAATTACGCTCTCGCTGTCAATTACAACTTGCACTTCAGTAGCATGCTGGAGTGACAGCCCTTTATATTCAGTTTCTGCCTCGTCGTATCTTTCTGCATAAGCAAAGACACCAGGAACCATTCCACTAATTGAGGCTTTAACTGTTTTAATTAATGTTTCGCGGTTCTTTAACCTGGGTAAGTAGATATAGCGATTGGTGTAGTCCCAAAGTTCCTTGAGCGATAGATGCGACAACTCACGCCAAAGATATTTCTGCAACACTCCATCCAGTCGCGCCGGACCGAGTTCAGGAAGTAGTGCTTCGTCACTGACTAATTTTTTACTGGCTCTTGAAAGCAAACCATCCTGGGCTGGAATTTTTGTAGAGCTCCACTCTATTTCATTCTGCGGCGATTCTTGGTGCGGATACAAGATATAACACCAAGCTTCGCGCAAGCGCGTTCCACAAGTTTCCGTAGCATCTCTCACTTTGGATTTAGCTAACTCTGTATCACTTCGTTTTAAATCTAAGCGACCGGCTTCTGCGTCTTTTGCGATTTGATCCCACGCGAGCCGCGAGCGTACTGCGTCACTCAAGCTTTCTAACTGACGACCGTCTGCGGCTGCAAACATAATGGTGTTACGGTAAACGCGAGCGGCGTTGCCACGCTGAAGCAGGATATCTTTCGCTTCAGTTGATGCTAATGAACCATCACGCCCAGAATGAGGATAGGCAACTCCCAACACAACAACACGTACGCCATTGGGTTCATCAGGCACGTCTGCGGAGTTTTGTGGAGCGACTTGGACAGCATCGAAATGCCCCCGGTCGGCAATGCCGTTGATATACTTGGCGAGGGATTTATCGATCTCTATTGCGATCAAAGCATCCTCGAGTTGTGCGGCTCTATCTGCCGCCATGCGATTTAAACTTGGAGACTCTGAATACCAGTACCTTCCATGATCGCTGTGCATAAACTTAGCCTGGTTTGTCAGCCTCCGTAATGCATCGCCAAAGATTGCTGGACGCTCACCCGGTTGTACCACGCCAAGATTTATCTGTTTGTCATCAAGCCCTTGGTTCTCTTGGCCTTCCGCTGGGGCAGTCCCCAGAAAAATCGTACGAGCAATTCGACGGGTTGCAGAGTATTTATTGAGATTCGGTGCCCCCTGATCTATCTTATAGGGAACCGCGCTCAGCCCATCTATGTCGCTGGCAATAATTGATTGCCAATTTACCTTGAGGTAATGAAGCAATTCAGGCTCTACGCGAGGTGAGCTTATTGCTACACTCCCAGGCATGATCAACACGGATGGATCAGCGTTCATCCACAGTTCGTGAATAACTTGCGCCATCAACCTCAGGACACCACGAGTGCGCTGAAACTTTTCTAGTGTCCCCCAACTGGTATACAGCTGATCGAACAATTCCGGATGAATTGGATAGGCTTTATCCAGCTTCCGCCGGTAGTCTTCGTCAGCGCAACCCGGAGGAAAGTCACCAGCATTATCGCGATAAAGTTTAGCGAATTGTTTTAACGTGTTATCGCGATGATGAAACTTATCACCGGGTATTTCCTTAAACAGTCGGCGTCTTACAATTTCATAGCTTTCTTCCTGTGAAGCCGGCCGCCAGGAAGACTCTACGCGACTGAAAGTTTGCTTTAGCCGCGCCAATGCCTCTTGACCTCCTTCACCACCAACTTCAATCTGAGATGCAGGAAGGGATGCGACTAGCAATGTTTGTGGGCTGGTCTTCACAGCCTCTGTCAAGGATTGAACAAATGAAATGTTGGCATCAAATGAGCCGGATGGCAGCCCCTCTATGCGATAGATCTGGCGTAAATATGCTACCCACTCATCAATCAGTATCAATGAAGGCGAACACTGTTTAAACAATTTTTCTAATAAATCAGATCCTGGTGCAATACCACTGGCATCATTTTCAGCTACCAACTTAAATGCCTTTGCCCCTCCAAGTTGCCAAGCCATTTCACCCCAGGTTGTACGCACCTCTTGCTTACCATGCTTGATAACATCCGCAGGCCCCCTTGAAGTACCCACTAGTACCGCTCGACTAATACCGTCTGGCACAGATAGGCCAGCTTCAGAAAGCAATTGATCGAGGCCAGACAAATCTTCCGACTTAGACTCACCTGCCATGTGATAGAGGGCCAACATCGAGTGAGTTTTGCCTCCGCCGAAATTCGTTTGTAATTCGACGACGGGGTCACCGCCATTGTTGGATAGCCGTTTTGCAGCACCGATTAATAATGTGCTCAAGCCGTCTGTTAAATAGGTGCGAGCGTAAAATTCCTGTGGATTGCAATATTCGGAAGGAGCGCTCCCCGAGTAAACTTTTGCCAGATCGGCGGCAAATTCTGCCTGTTGGAACTCTCCAGTTGCTACATCTTGATGTGGTTCAACCACCTCACGCCACGGCAGCAATCCAGCTACTGTCTCTACAGATATCTCTGTACGCTGTCCCTTTTTACGTTCTTCGTTGCGCCGAAGTTCGGCGAATTTTGTACGGAGGATAGTATCTCGCATCTTGCCGAGTTGTTCCGCCGCTTCCCCTGCGCTGATGGCCTCCATCATCCGACGCATTGTATCTAGTGCTCTTTCAGCATCATCATAACTGAAGGCTTCGTTGTGTGAGAGGCGATTACGCACGTCCAGGAGCTCAGATACAAATGATCGCTCTGAATGGCCCAAAACATCTGAAAACGCGTCACGCCAGTAAGTCATCATGCTTTTTAGCAAACCGGCCTGATCCCAGTTGATCTGGCCATCGGAACCCAGCTTTAATCCACGAATGCGTTCACTAATGTCCGCTTGCCAATGTCCTGTCAATCCAGCATCAAGTCGCTTTTCAACAAAAGGCGCCAGTGATTCCGGTAATAGTTCCATACCTTCGAAAACGGTCTGCCGAGCACTTTTAGCCATTTTTCAGTTCCCTACAGGTCCATTTCGGTTTGTTCTTCAGATGTCAGCTGGATAGTCGCTGCCAGCCGAGTCAGATCGCTCCAGACAGCAATCAGCCCGTTATAGGCTGTTGCTTCTTTTGCATCCTTGCGTTTGTTCGTACAGATGTCGTAGAGACAGTAAGCAAGATCTTTTACCGCTTCTGCCTGAACGCCGGAATAGCGTTTCAGTAACATGGCGGCAGAGGGCTCACCTTCGGTTTCCAGAACACGAATCAGGTGGTGACACGCTTCCCAGATGGTTGGATGGGAGTCTGCCTCTGGCAGCCAATCTTCATGTAGTTCGGAGCGTTCGTAGATTCGTACACTGTTCGCAGCACTCTCAACAATACCGGCGTGTTTAACACTTTCTACAGAAATACCACGTGCCTGAGCGATGGAGTTGGCGATGCCATATTCACCTTTGTCATATCCATTCAGTTCAAACCAGGTAAGCGTAAAGCGTGTTTCGGAATCAAACTCACCCTGCACATCGTTTAGGAATTCGTCAAGTTCTCGATTTATTAATTGCAGCGCCGTTTTAACACTCATTGAGCTGTCGTCGGCTTCGAGTACAGCTTTATAGCGAGAGAATATACCCATACCCGGACCGATGGCAGATTGAGGCATATCAGCAGGTGCGATATTAGCGGATTGCAGTTCTGTAATTGCGGATGGGAGTTCTCTCTTAAGCGCACGAATGAATTCTGAACGAGTAATGGTGCCAACAGTCGCTTGACGCTTGCGGCAAACTAGAACAACAGAGTTAGCAAGTGCATTGGTACCAATTGAAATCATTCGACCAGGTTTTTCGGTTCGCACCGGCCAAGTGGCTAAAATTGAATATCCCGACGATATAACAGCATCAATAAACGTTGCCCAACCAGTAGACGAAAGCCCTTCATTTTCGATTTCGCTTTGCTTGAATGCATAGTAAACAGTTGCAGGATAAGCGCCATTACTTTGTTCAACTGCATTAGAGATTGCTTCTTTCATGCCTTCAAGAAAAAATCTTTCTGCAGCATCTTTACCCCCATGCCGATAAGGAGTAGCAACCAATTCCTCAGACTTAGGCACCGCAATAGTACCTGTCAATTCGGGATATGACTCATTGATATGCCGACGGAGCCAAACATAAAAATAATCGGAAAGGTCCGCATAGCCAATATTGTCATAATAAGGCGGGTCTGTAGAAAGAACAGCACCAGTCGGATAGTCTATAGATTGAGCCGCGCCCTGAGTTAGCCTTCCGGATGCCGCAGGTGCAAATGCCCCTAAAGATTTGTATACCCAATCTATGGAGGCGCCAGACCAATTACCATTGCTACTGCTAAATGGATTAAGCTCAACAAAATCCCACACCATGGGGAGAGCCTGACGCGCAAACGTGCTTCGCGAGGCTTCCACAGAATTACGCCAACTGACTTGTGCACTCCAAGCATCAGCTGCGCGATCAGTAGCAAAAGCCAAGTAAATACTCACTGCCTCCGCATAAGCTTGCGCACCCGTTCCACCTTCGCGCAGCGGAGTACTGTTATCGTCGCGACCGGCTGCAAGAGCATCCGCCTCGATCTGCTCCCGAGCTTCATGCACCAGATCACTGAAGGTATTCAGCGCCACCAATTGGCGATCCGTGAACAAATCGCCGAAGGTAGTTAAACCATAAGGTGGCGTCCAAAACGCTCTCGTATCTCCAGGGAGACGGGTTTCGGGCTTCCAACTGGGTTTTGCTGAATCGGCTAGAGTTTCTTGCTCTTGTGATGGTTTGAGATAAACACGTTGACGGTTACCTTCGACAACAATCGCTATAAGTTGCTGCCCCATCTTGCCACCAGCGCCCGATTCTTTAGTAAAGCCTGGCGTTATTGCGGCTCCGGTAAAAAGACACACAAAGTTGGCTCCTCTGCCCGATTTAGTTCCCTTCTTTGCGTTCGCTATCTCTTCGGGATTACCTTTGTGTTTAATCTCATATGTAATTTTTTTTTCGATCTTATCAACTACCGGAACAACCCTGATCTCCCTACCCTTCTTTGACGACAGCAGAAAGGAAGAAACTATAGGCACTTGCACATCTGCAAATGCAGGATCGGGGCTCGGCACCGTCCGCGCCCAAATCCACGCAATTACCGATGCCTTGCCCCCCCCATGCTCATCTGGCAATTCAACCTGTGGGTACAAATGCCCAATTCGCTCAAAGGCCAGTTCTCGCATCCATTCGCCATAGTATTTGACATCCTCAGCAAGTCCTTCTGCATTTCTATAGTGATTTCGATCCTTATTCCCTGGGTGAATGGGTTCTTCATCCTTGAACTTGGGCGGTATTTCGATCATCGCCTTGCCGATCATCACTGCAACAGGATTCAGATCAGAACCATAGGCAGGCAACCCAAGACGCTGCGCCTCAAGCGGTATTGACCCACCACCAGAAAAAGGGTCGTACACTGGAGGTAGTTCACCATCGCAGCTTGCCTGAATCTCAGCACGGGCTTTGTCCAGCACCTCCTCATTAGTCGAATTTTCCCACCTAACCAGTTCTTCAATGATTGCAAACAGACGTTTACGCTCCGTATCCTGTTCTTCAGTGGTAGGAAATTTGTCAGGATGAGCGGACGGGTCATCTACCAACTGCGCGAACAACACTGCACGACATGCTGCCAGCGGCCGCCTCGCCCACCACAGATGAAGAGTCGAAGGGTGACCGTGACGTATTGACTTTTCGCGTGCTGAAGCAGCATTGATAGCTTCAAGCGGTAACGCGACTTCGATCAGTTTTTTTTTGTATGAGGTGGTCAAACAGGTTCTCCAGCGCGTTCATCTAGACGCTTCAAGTTAAACTTTATGGCATCTTGATCGAATGGGGGTTCACGCGTATCCAAGGCACCTTTTAGATAGCGTGGCTTTGAAGGTTCACCGTCGACAATCTCAACAAGCGCCAGGATGAATTTATCCGGTTCATGAAGCGATGTAATAATCTCTTGTCGAGTCAAAAACACGCTGTCTGCTCCAGCAGCTCGACCCTTTACTTCAATAAAACGCAACTGATCCACGTCCGGATCGTAGGAAGCAATGTCATAGCCAATCTTCTGCGCCGATACATCACTTGGTGTATTGCCAAGTTCGCGTTCTGTTTTCATAACAGCAGACATGGCAGCCAACTCAACTCTACGACGAGCGTCCACATCGCTTGAGAATTCGGTTGGTACGCTGCCTGGAAGGTGCCGAGCCAACAAGCCGCGAGGGACGACCAGCATACCTCCGCGTACGCTGGGTGGTTGTGAAGAAATAAAGCGTTCCTGCTCCAGCTTCAGCATTCTTCGCCTCAGACGCTCAGCCAGATCTTCAGCGCGTCTTTGCGCATTTTGCCAGCTCAAACGTGTCTTTTTACCAGCACGTTCTTCTTCTTTAAGCTCGAAGGCGCGAGCGTCCCAATAGTTAATCTCTTTTTTAAGACGAGCCTTGACTTCGACTTCGACTTTGTCAATTTCCGGAAGACGTCGACTTTTGACATCTGACAGATGAGACTGCGCTAGCTCAATCGCTGCGAATTGAATGACATTCTTTTCAAGATCTCCGGTGAGCCACTCCGCATTAAGTTCCCCTTCTACAGCATTGATTTCTTCCGTAGTGGCAGGCCTTAGATTCAGGTGAGGTGCAATACCGGCGTTGGTGATAGTACCATCGGATGAGATCGCGGCGAATTGAAGCTTCTCCGAAATAACGTGTGATTTAGCTGCAGGTGTTTGCCGTCCGTCATGGACGCTATGTTGCAGTAGAAACAAAGCTGCCAGATCTGTCCCATCATCAGTGTCATCAATTAACACTGCTCCCTGCTTCATCAGGTGACCGAGTTTTTCGCGAACTAAGCTGATAACTGATTCGAGTAGTGCATGACCTGGTGAGACAAAAGCCGCAACTGGCTGTTGATTTATATATTTTTTGTCGAAGCAGATGCGTTCATATTTCTTCTGGACAGGTGTACTGATGCCAATTTGCCTGTCGCGATCCCGAATTGCCATTGGAACATGCAATAACTCCCAACGGCCTTCCTCGCGGGCACGTATCTGCCCACCTAGCTGCTTAAAGGCTTCTACAAAAAAGCTCTGGACGTGATGAGGTTGCAAGCGTTGCGCCTCTGCACGCTCCATATCCAATCGCAACTCCTGCACACGGGTGGCAGGCATTGAATCATTAGTTAGTGCGCGTTTTTCGAGCAAATCAAGCAAGTGCTGTTGGTCAACTGCACCATCGACAGCTTCGAACAGTTTTGCTTTTACATCCTCCTGCTCACTGTACTGAATCGCTTCAAACAGCAAATCTTTAAGTGGCTTATCCTCGAAGAGTTCACCCAGGACATCGTAAACGCGCCCCCCAAGGGCTTCACGCGCCGCCTCTAGCTTCTCTAGTAGCCTAGAGTACACTTCGCCCTCACGTGTACCAGCAGCAACAAGATTCCAAAGATGGCAGACCTCGGTTTGCCCAATCCTGTGGATTCGCCCAAAACGCTGTTCGATTTTATTCGGGTTCCAAGGCAGGTCATAGTTCACCATCAGGTGCCCACGCTGAAGGTTTACTCCTTCACCTGCGGCGTCATTGGCTATCAAGACAAGTAGATCACGGTCCTGCATGAAACGATCGACGACCTTTCGCCGTTCATCACGTGTAACACCGCCATGAATAACTTCAACAGCTTCCGGTTTACCCAGCCTTGCTCGAACTTTTTCAGTCAAGTAGTGGAGAGTATCTTTGGGTTCCGTAAATACAATGAGCTTTCGTCGATGACCTTCTGCGTCGACCATTAGCTCATCATCTAGGATCCGGTCCAATTGCTTCCATTTTGTATCTTGTCCTGAATGCAGTACGGAAAGCGCTAATTGCTCAAGGCTTTTAAGAGTGCTGACCTCTAATTCGAGTTGTTCGATCGTTTCTGCGGTGGTTGCCTGAGAAGAGATCAAGTCTTCTAGATCGTCGATTTGCGTCTGTTCATATTCTTCGATCTCCTGTAGTACTTCGTCTGACACAGCATCGAAGGCGCTCGCGTTTCGACTCCTAACCGCGAGCCTTGCCTCGCCAAGCTGGTTTTCTAGCCGCTCACGGCGTCGCTTAAGCGATTGATAAATCGCGGCAGGAGATGAGGCCAGTCTGCGCTGCAGTATTTGAAGTGCAAAACCTATGTTGTTCCGTTTCTTTCCGTCTTCTTCTGCAAATCGCTGGACACGATTCATTTCGGTTCGAACGTATTCGGTTACAGCGGTATAGAGCGCAGCTTCCTCGTCGGAGAGTTCATACTTTACCGTGTACGCACACCTTTCCGGGAAAAGCGGTCTGCCGTCAAACTTGAGCAATTCTTCCTTTGTAAGGCGCCGCATCATGTCCTGGGTATCTGCCACATGTACACCATCACGGAAACGACCTTCGAATCGATCACCATCAAGAAGAGCCATGAACAATTGGAAGTCTGCTTCGTGCCCGTTGTGTGGTGTCGCCGACATCAGTAGAAAGTGCCGGCAGATTTGTCCAAGACGCATCCCTAGCTGATAGCGTTTTGTGTATTTAACCTCCTGCCCAAAATAAGTAGCCGACATTCGATGGGCCTCGTCACAGATGATCAGATCCCATTCGGTCGAGCGCGTAAGCTTGTCCTGTAAATCTTCGTTTCGTGCAAGAACGTCAAGCCGAGCGATGAGACGGTCCTTATCATTAAAGGCGTTTCCCGAGCGAGAAGTTTCAATCACATCTCGGGTCAGAATGTCGAATTCAAGGCCAAATTTCTCTCCAAGTTCATCCTGCCACTGCTCCACCAGACTCCCTGGTGCGACTATAAGGCAGCGATCGAGATCACTCCGGGCAATGAGCTCTTTAATAAAAAGTCCTGACATAATTGTTTTGCCCGCACCAGGGTCATCTGCCAGTAAAAATCTTAATGGTTGCCGGGGTAACATTTCCCCATAAACCGCCGAAATCTGATGGGGAAACGGATCAACAAGACTGGTGTGGATTGCTAGATAGGGGTCGAAATAGTGTGCGAGCTTGATTCTGTTGGCTTCGGTTACTAGCCGAAGATCAGCACCATTAGCATCGAACGACCACCGACGCCCCTTGGATACCATTTCGATTGTCGACTCTTCGTCACGGTAGAGGGTCCGCTGACCAACGACACCTTCCGGATCCCGAAAGACTAGGTTTAGCGCCTGGTCACCAATCCATTCAGTTGCTACAACTTCTGCATTTTTTCCTGGAACGATGCCTGTCAAGCTTGAACCAGGGGTAATTTCTTCAAGACGCATGCATGTCCCACTCCTAAAGGCACAAACCACAAAAACTTCTATGAGAACCGCAGAAACTACTTAAACACAAGGTATCTCTACTACCAATCTGCGTAACAATCGATGGCTTTACTTTGCATCGAACCCTATTGGTTACTGCCTCGGTTAGAGTACAGTCTGATAGAGCTCCTCACACAGATAAAGCCGACTTAAAACTAACCAAAAAGCAAGTCAGTTTGGCCGCGTTACAAATATTCACATTCTCGTGTGCGCTTTAAAGCCCCATTTATCTCTAGTCGCAAACTATGGAAGTAAGCAATGGCCGCAACGAGCCTTACCAAAAGAAACAAACAGAAATGCTCTAGTCCGGTTTATCGCGGCGATGGATCTGTCTGAAACCTACCGCAGCATTGCTCGCCGGTACTTCCCGAACGCCACCATCGTGGCAGACCGTTTCCACGTGGTGCGATTGATCAATCACCAC